>JBPCVD010000584.1:0-3952 GCA_051010815.1 Rubripirellula sp. | reverse complement strand
CCGGAAAGGGGCGAGGTTCCCGGGGCGATCCTTGCGATACCGGACGAGGAATGAAAAAAGGCGTCTCGCTGCGGAGAGCGAGACGCCGGTGTGATTCCCTATGGTCGTTGAGTCAACGGCGAATCAGATTCGCAGGATGACGTCGAACCCAAGCATGAATTGGTCATCCTGGTTGCCATCGTTGAACGGCTCGTTGGTCGAAGGGCCGTCAAACCAATCTGCACGCAACTCGGGCCGGAAGACCAAGTTGTTCGTTGGGGAGTAGTTCACCCCCAACGACAGTGAGTAGAAGTCGCCGATGAATGATGGCTTGTTGGGATTGCTGGGCCGATTCAAGCCGACGCGTGTTCCCTCTTCGTCACGAAACCACTCGAATCGCATGCCGACTTTCGTGCGGTTGTTCACGGCGTACGTTAAATACTGGTCGATTCCGTACCAATCGGCGCGGCTGCCGTCGGCGGCACCATCCTCTTGGAATCCCAACCAGTGGTGAAAGACGTAGTCCATCTTGCAGGTCAAGGGCAGCCCAGCCAACCAACTGTAACGCGTCCGGTTTGTGAAGGCTTGATTCGCGGCGACTCCGGCGCTGTCGTTGAACTCGTCGCCAGTCGTGATTGCAAAAGATGTCCATGCGCCGGTCGACTGTGAGTCGTAGCGGACCTTGCCGATGAAGCCCACTTTGTCACTGATGCGATCAAACGCATCCCAGCCGTTGTGCAGGCCAAGCTGAACCGTCCAAGCCTCGTTTGGATTCCAGTTCATCTGCCCACCCCAGTGCGTGAAAGGGCCCGCGAACTGGTAGCTGTAGGACTTGCTGTAGAAAAAGTTGTCCGGGGCCATCAAGCCTTCGTAACCGACGATCGAATAAAAGTGACCGAACTGGACATTCAGATCTTGGCTACCAAGCGAAACATATGCTTGTGGGAATGCGCTTCCATAGTACTGATTGTTCCAATGCGCGGAGCCATCGGTCCGCTTCTCGATGCCGATCGACTCTGCAAGGAAGTAGTCTTCACCATACAGATAGTCGATTCGTCCACCGATTCCATGGCCACAAGTTGGCAGAGCCTTTTCCGCAACTAGGTAGATCTGGTTCAACATTGCCTCGTTGCTGCGGTCGACCGCGTTGTACGGGCCATTGAATTTGCTGGTCGGACTGGAAGTGTTGTGAACGAAACCCGCATTCAGCCAACCGAAGAGTTCGATTCCACCGGCGCCTCCAAGTCCGCAACCGATCGAGTCGCAAGAGGAGTCGCACGTCATTGCGTCACAGCATGTGTCATCGCAACCGCTGGACAGAAAGCAGAGTCCGTCGTGGGCACTGGCGGTAGCATGGAAGCATATCGAGAGCACGGCTGCAAAAGCCGTTTTGGAAAGTGTACTCATGGGGAAGGCCTGTCTGCGGTAGGGATGAAGCGAGGCGCGGCGAGGAGGAGGTCGAGATGAGCCCGTGGGCTGAATGAGCCCATCGTCCAAGGTCGACTCGCCAGGTCACGGCTCTGCAGGCAACTCGATCGTGAGAAGTCGCGAATTCTGGAGCGTGCCAGCTCAAACAGATTCACGCGTGGGGTTTCTCCCCTCGTTGCAACCGGGAAAAGTATCGAGGTCAGCCCAGGTGGGGCGGTCTCGGTTGAGAAGAAACTAACCGACTAGAAGGTTCCCGTCTTACTGGGCGCGAGTCGACGACCCGTCAGAATCGGAATGATCGTTGCGACGCCAAGCCGCCCAGCATGGGGGCGCCCGTGACAAAGTCGTCATGTTCGTATCGACGATTCGACGCTTGGGGTTTGTTCCAACTTCGTCGACGCGGATGACCGATCGAGGCCGCAAGTCCTAATGATGCGGATCGCGGATGATGCGGCTGCCAGTTCTGACAGCACAGCAGGGGGTTATCGCGCGCATGTCAAACCGGGGCGCGTCGCACCAAACCGACCGAGACGCCGAAGCTGTCGCACTACCAAGCAGAGGTCACGTCGGGAACGATTATTGTCTTTCGGTTTGCAAACCTCAGCCAAAGCGGCGCATCAACTAGGGGGTGGAGGTAGCTGAATCGAGGCCGCCGAATTTGTGAGCGATTGCTGGTAGTGCCTCAAAATACCGTAGACCGATTGGAATTCCGGTCGCGAGGCAAGTTCCTGATACTGCGGATTGGTGGCAACTGCATTGAAGTTCTGTACCGTGCTTGCGAGCTGCTCGGGTGTTGGATGCGTGCCACTGAGAAAGAGGGACGATGGAAGTGCGAGATAGGATTTCCATTGTGCATCCAACAACTCATAGAGCTCGGGTGCGATCTGAGTCAGTTGCGTCCGCAAGACATCAGCCTCGGATCCGTTTTGACGAACGATGGACGGGCTTTGGGGCGTCGGCGTGACTGTAGTCGTGGTTACGGAGGCGGGAGACGGAATCACGGTGACAGGTGTAGCCGGGGTTGCTGGAGGGTTTGGGGTCGGCCCCGAACCGGCGTAGGCTGCAATGGTTTGTGTCAGTTGTTGCGCGGCGGGCGGAATCACCATGGGTTGCCCGGGACCTGCGCTGTGGTAGTAGGCGCTGGTCGCTAGCGGATCCATTCGGACCACTGAGCCATCGATCGAGACACCCGCGAACAATCCACGACTACGCGAGTAAGTGTAAATCTCCGCTTTGAGTTGTCCGTCCGTTGCCATCGCAGTTTGCCGACCGACCGGACCGGCTGCAGCAGCGGCGTCCGCGCCAATGGTCAATTTTCCCTGCAGAATTCCCTGCACACTCTTTTGAGTCTTGAAGACCAGAATGATGTCCGAGGACTGAACACCGACCTGCCAACCAATGTTCCCACCGGTCAGAGTGACAAAGACAGGGGCGTGCCAAATGCCATCTGCTTCCCGAATGAACAGCAAACCACGACCATGCCGTGCGCCGATGACGAAGCTGCCTTTGATTACATTCGGAATGATCGCGACACCATAAGCGTCAGCCAACATCGCCTGTGGAATGCGATGACCTGGCGTTGCCATCGATTCGTTCAGAACTGCAGTGGCCGCATGAACCGTTCCCGCTTCGATCTGCTGCGCCGTTGCAAACGGTGCCGGTTGAGTCACGGACAGGGTTGCCGCCACGATTAGTAGGCCAATTGCATTCCGAAGCATGATCAAAGAGTCCTTCCCAGGTCGATCAGTCACTAAAATGAGCAGTCCGCACAGTGTAGAGAGTTTGTCGGAAACTCCATACACGAAACCTTTGCAGCCCAGATCGACCACATGAGAGTCGCTATGCTTGCAAATCAATTTGATTGCGGACGCTGCTCGATCGAGGAATCGCTCTCCAACTATCGGCTGCGATGTTTGTTTCCCGCCGCCCGTCCCAACCGGATTTACGACCGAGTTCATGAAGCTACAGCAGATCAGCGCCAGTTGTTACGCAATTTTGAACGAGAAGAACCGGTTGTGTGATGCGAACTCTGGATTCATCGATCGCGGCGGTGGGCTGTTGGTGGATACCCAATGCGATCTCGCGCACGCGCGGCAAATGATCGAGCTGCTCAGTGACATCGATTCCACACCGCCCAAGTATGTCGTCAACACCCACGAAGACATGGACCATGTTTGGGGAAACCAGCTGTTTCGGGAGTCAGAGATTTTGGCCCATCGAACGGTGCCAGAAAGAATGCGAGAAGTGGCCGATCCCACTCCCATTCGGAAGCTTGATCGCAGCATTCGCCACTTGATCACACGCACGCTGGTGCGTTGGTTGCACCCCGGGTTGTACGCCGTGGGGCTTCAGTTGCAGGAGGAGTACAACTTCGACGATATCGAGCTGGCGTTCCCGACACGACTGTTTGACGAACGCTGCGAATTGGAACTCGATGGCATCGCCGTGCACATGATTTACGTTGGCCCCTGCCACCAAGTCGGCGATGCGATTGTGCATGTTCCTCAAGAACGCGTGGTCTTTGCCGGGGACATCGTTTTTCAGC
>JBPCVD010000583.1:0-6225 GCA_051010815.1 Rubripirellula sp. | reverse complement strand
ATGTTTCCATGGTCATAAGGCACCATGAAATTGAATTCGATGCCGGTTGTTTTACTGGACGGGCCTTTTTCGGTGTGAGTCTGGTGAAGCATTAAGCCGGAAACGAGAATTGATGATTCGAAAAAATTAGGCCGAGGATCGAACATCTTAGTGCGACCGTTCAAGAACCGTCGGAGCCTGTCCACGTTTCCAGACCATCCAGATTTTGCAGATTTAATCTTCTCACGAATATCCTTTTTTGGTTCGTCGCACTTTTCGACGAGTAGATACACCCGCCTGCCAGCGAAGTTGATGTTCGCAGATAGAAGGTCGCCGTTTTCGGTGAATTGCAAGTGGCACGTCCTTCCTTATTCACGCGGTAAGCGACATAACAATGAATTATGTGTTGCTGAGCCGTGTAGTTTACCGGGAATTGCTCGGGTCAGCCGGGAAATATATGCCTCCACCTGAAAGAAGGGTGAGGGTCCGTTCGGTTCTTGCTTGAACCCGAGCCAAACAAGCGTACACTGATCTGCCTCTGCATCGCACAGGAGGGGCACCATGTCGCTGGCAGAATTCACGCGCCGGATTCAACGAAGTGATCTCCGGGATGCCGATCAATCGTGGCTTCCAAAATGGATGTCGGGATACATCGATCACCATCGCTTCGATGACTCCCAACGGATCCCGATCGAAAAGAACCTGGTCCTTTCCTTTTTGAGGTCGCTGCGCGATTCCAATTTGCCCGCTTGGCGCCGTCTTCAAGCGGCGCGGTCCCTGGAACTCTACCAGTCCTGGGTCCTCCGCGAATCCAAGGTTGATTTTCACCCCATCAAATTGTTCCTACAGCAGCAGGCTCGCCGCGAAGGTTTGCAACAGCGCAACGCGCATTCTCGGGATGAAACGAATGCTGCGAGCCTCGTCCCCGGTGAAGGGAATGACGGCCGGATCGATCACGAAGAGCCCGAAGCGATCCAAGAGCTACGCCGCACCATGCGCCGGCTGCATCATCCCAAATCGACGGAATCCGCCTATGTGGGTTGGATCCGAAGGCTGATCCGTCATCTCGATGACGATCAACTCAAGAACTACGACGAACGTCAAATCGCAGACTTCCTCACCGAATTGGCCGTGACCCGACAGGTCTGCGCGAGCACTCAGAACCAGGCTCTCAGCGCTTGCATCTTTCTTTATGAAAAAGTGCTTGGCCGCAATCTTCGCTTCATCAATGCCGTCCGTGCCAGAGTCAGTAATTACCAGCCGATGGTTCTAACTAAAAAGGAAGTTTCTGAACTTCTTGACCTGGTTAGGCACCGCAATCGAATCATGTTCCTGTTGATGTACGGCAGCGGCTTGCGTCACCGCGAATGCAGAACGCTTCGGATCAAAGACCTTTGCTTTGATTCACGGCAGATCCTGGTGCGCAACGGAAAAGGCCAAAAAGACAGAATGACCGTGCTGCCTGACTGCGTCGTCAAGTCGCTGAAGAATCAAATTCGTTTCGCCCAGATCCAGCATGACGACGACCTCGCACGTGGCTACGGTGAGGTCTATTTGCCATTCGCCTTGGCTCAAAAATACAAGAATGCAAATCGCGAGCTGTGCTGGCAATACCTCTTTCCTTCTCGACAAATGTCCAACGATCCTCGGAGCGGGAAACGAAGACGCCACCACGTCCACGAAGGAACCTTTTCTGCGGCCCTGAGAGCGGCGGTTCAAAAAAGCAACCTTACGAAACCGGCGGTACCGCATACGCTTCGCCACAGTTTCGCGACCCATATGCTGGAAGACGGTGCCGATATTCGAACTGTCCAGGAACTGCTGGGACACAAAGATGTCAAAACCACGATGATCTATACCCACGTGATGAACCGTCCCGGACTCGCAGTACGAAGCCCAGTCGATCGACTAACAGAGACGAATCCTTCTTCGTGACGAAGGTGGGAGATGTTACAATCGGGAACTCCGGCTCCCACGGTCGCGAGCCGACGCCCCTCTGCCAATGCCCGATCTTCTGAAGGACGCCCCGATGGACGGACGAACGCACCGTCGGATCATCGTGATCATCCTGATGTCGCTCGTCCTGTTCTTTGGATCTGGCGCTTGGTGCGTCCACCAAATTGTCGCGTGGGCGAAGGATCTGCCCAATCGAATCCAAATCGAGGTCGACAGTCAGGCATTGGGAGATTTCATGGCGGAAGCCATGAGGGTCAGCCTGCGTGAGGGCGAGACGCAACAACAGATCGAGGGGCTAAGGCTGATCCGTGATGGCTTGCGAACTGATGCAAGTTTCGTGCCTTACGTGCAGCAACAACTTGCCGAGGAGATTCTTCCACTTCAAGAGAGCGACAGTTCTCAGGTTGCCGCGCTCGCATCTGAAATCTCGGAATTGGCCGGTTTGTTCGCCCCGACCGACGGCGATGTCGACCTTGACTGAATAGACACGCCAACGTCGCAACGCATCGAAGTTTCACGAATCGCGCGGATCGGGGCTCACTCGCATTCGCGGCATCAGGAAGGTGATTTCGAAGATAAGGACCATTCCGCCCCAGCCTGGAATGACAGACTAGGTGTCGCAATCCAAATGACGCCAAATCCATTGCAAGTTGCCGTTGGAAAGAGGTAGCCGAAACGAGTATTCGGATGCAGACAAGTCATTCCTCGTTGAATTTGGAGTTGAAGGAAATGGATGTTTCAAAGCTACGGAGCTTCCTGTTCTGGTGCATCGTTCTGAACGTCATCATGTTTTCGTTTTGGTCTGTGATGGTGCTTGCGGTACCGGATACCGTGTATGAAACCCAGAAGGCTTTTCTGCCGCTGACCAAGGAAACGTTTTACATCTGCATGTATTGTTTTCTGGGGGCGTATAAGCTGTTGCTGATCCTATTCAATATCGTTCCCTACATCGCACTGCGAATAACCTGCAGAGGTAGTTAGCGGTGTCGAATCACGAGAAGATCCGTGACCACAACCGCAGAACTTCGTCGGCAACTCAGCGAGTTTGATGGCAAGCATACCGATGTGCTTCAAAGGACATCCGATGAGGTTCAAGGGACAGCGATCGAGATCCGTGCGTTGATCAAACTCTCCGGTTCGTCGGATGTCACACTGCAGACGGGAGCAACCTGGGTGCTCAAGAACCTGCAGGAGTGTGGCCTGCATTTCTCAGATGCCCAGACCACGAAGCTGCTTGCACTTCTTGATGGGTTCAGTCACTGGGAACCGATCCTGCATGTGCTGCAAATGATGCCGGAGTGGAAGATCAACAAATCGCAGCAAGCAGCGTTGCGGACAACGCTCGATCGACTGCGTACCGACGACAAAAAGTTAGTCCGTGCTTGGGCCTACAACGGGTTGATCGCGTTGGCCAACCAACAGCCGGCACTGCGAGATGAGGTCCGAGCATGGGTCACGCAAGACCTACACCAAGAAGCCGCCTCGGTGCAGGCAAGAGTCCGAAATGCAATTCGCCAAACCGATTGGATTTCGGTTTAGAACGCGGCGTTCGAACGCTGTGACGTGACGCGTTGACCGTACAGAGCTGGCGCGGCAACCCCTAGAAACAGAAATGCCATGAACGCGTACATCGAGAACAAGCGGGGCTTGGACCCGGGTGAGGACCCCGCAAAGAGCTCGACGGTCGAATACGCCAGGCATGCCATCACGATCAAACTCACGCCGAACCCAATCCTTAAAATCAGGCTGTCCGCGCGGCAAAGATAGTAGACAGTCGGCGATGCGATCAGAGCGGCAACCAGGATCAAAATCGGCCAGAAAATTTCAAACGCCGTGAGGCCAATGGCAACCAGACCGAGCACCCCCAACACGCATAGACCGGCGTCCCGGAAGAGTGTGCGGCGATCGACCGACGCACGGTAGTCGGGATCGACGGCAAACATAGCCAAGTCAACGAAGACCATGCACGGTCGCTCTGAAGAAAGCAGAGCGATCACAAGTCCGAAGGCAAGAATGACGAGTACGGGTGCGTAGGCCATTCCTTCTCGCTGCGAAAAGTAGACCGCAAATCGGGCTGCAACAATGACACTGCTCGCAAAGGCGCAGACTCGCAAAGGCAAAGCAATGGCCGAGATTCTGCGCGCGAAAAACTGCCAAAGGACGAAGGGACGGAACAAGGCATGGTCAGCCTTCACGCAGTCCCAGTAGATTCGCCGATGTTCGCGATCGGTTGGTTCAAGCCGGACTGCCTGACGAGCGTGGGGCAGCGCCTGCACGGTATCGAATTGACCCAAGTAAAGCTCGGCCAGCATGTGATGGCACGCCGTATCCTCAGGATCGACAGAAAGCCTGTGCAAAGCAGCCTCGACGGCATCGTCCGGTCGACGAAGCTCCGTCAAAACGCGAATACGAGTTCGGGCACACGCGCCGTGGTCGGGGTCGATCGCAAGCCCGCGCTCGGCGGCCAGCAACGCCTCGGGAAGTGCATCGCGCAGGCGTTCGACCTCAGCCAACAACGCAAAATGGCGTGCACCGCTTGGCTCGAGCTCAAGGCAACGTTTCGCCAACTCGCCGCCAATGTCCAAACGCCGCTGACTCGCCACGAGGAAGCCCGATGACCGACGCCCGGTTCGCGGATCAACCGGTTCATAGTGACCGTCGCTGATCGTACCCCAGGCGAGTAGGGAATAGCCGCGTGCATCATCCGGGTCGAGACGAATCACGTCCTGCGACATCGAACGGACGGCGGCGTATTGGTCGGTGGCCAGCTTGCAATGGGCTAGCAGTACCATCAAGTCCACGTCATTGGGCGACTCGATCAAGCCATCGCGTACGCATTGCTCGCACAAGTCGTATCGTCCGACTTGGAACGCAGCAAGCGCACGCTGATAGGCTTCGATCATGTCAACTCACGACATCAATCCTTGGCGTCGACACCTATTCTTCGGACTTCGCATCCGATGCGGCTGCGAAGTCACCAGCGATCGACATCACAAGTTTCTCGGGATCGATGTACTTGTTCACCGCTGCATTCACGGACTCCACGGTCGCAGACTGGATCTGATCGTCGTGCGTCGCATAGTGCTGCATCGTCCGGTCATTGAACATGGTTGACAACAACTCGGATGCAAGCGACGAGTCCTTGGAACGCCGAACACGAGCAGCTTGAAGATAGGCGACCTTCGCCTGTTCCAACTCCTCTTTGGTGACACCCTCGTCGCGAATCCGGTCGATCTCCTCTCGAATGACCGCGATCAGCTTGTCACGGTTCTGCGGATTCGTAATGGCGTAAAGAGTGAAGTCAACACGCCCATCCTTTGCACGAGCGGTCACACCACTGCGGACTCCGTAAGAAAGGCCTTCCTGCTGGCGAACCCGTTCACCGAGGCGGCTGCTGAGTGAACCACCTCCAAGGATGAAGTTCCCCAAGACCAACGCGGCGTATTCCGGATCCTCATCGTCCAGCTTGTACTGCTGGCCGCTGTAGAAGAAAGCATTCGCTTTGTCAGGCGTTTCGATGACATCAAGAGAGGATTCGATCTCCGGATGTGGATCGCGGTCAACCCGCACATAGGGTTCCGAAGTGTCCCAGTCGGCGAGTTCCGCGTTCAGAAGATCGGTGACCTCCTGGACATCAAAATCGCCCACCACCGAAACTTCGCCTTTTTGATTGCTGAGGAATTCAGCATGCAACGCGCGAATCTCGTCCACCGACACGTTTTGGTACATGTCGATCTCTTCGTCGATCGACATCACGTAGCGAATGTCATCTTTCCCATAGGGTGACAAACTCTTACGAACACTACGTGGTGCCACAGCCTGTGGCTCCGTCGTATTCTGTTCAAGACTGGTGACGATCTGGCGACGAATGACTTCCAACTCGTCACCGTCCAAACGTGGACGACGGAGAATGTCCCCGAGCAGTTCGGTGACATCCGGAAGAAACTCGCGTTTGGTCTTCACGGTGACTTGAAGCAGTCCAATCGTCGAGTTCATCGATAGCTGAACACGCAGGCGGTTCAACTCATCCTGCAAGGCGGTGTAATCGAGCTTGTCGGTACCGCGAGCCATCAAGATCCCCAGCAGTTCGACGGCGGCAATCTTGTCCTTCAGCGTGTCCGCGGTTCCGAACCTCAGCGTCAGCATCATGGAGACGGTTTCGCCACGCGTCTTTTTGGGCAGGAAAGCGTACTGCATTCCACCTGTCAGCTCACCACGAAGCGTTCGTTCCTCGATCGCCATCGGCGAAGGATCGATTTGCTCGCCAGCCGCCACGGCCTCGCGGCCCTT
>JBPCVD010000582.1:0-6332 GCA_051010815.1 Rubripirellula sp. | reverse complement strand
GGGCTACGAAGAGCGGTCGATCCATCCCGCATCCGGTTGCTCGGATCGTGTCTTCGTTCGCCGACTGTACCTCGATTTAGTCGGACGCGTGCCCACCGTTGCGGAGGTTGAAGCATTCTTGAAAGACAACGCAAGTTTGCGGCGTGAGCGTTTGATCGATGCACTGTTACAAAGCGAAGGACATGTCACCCATCTCGCGGATCTCTTTGATTCACTACTGATGGGGCGTGCTGACGAAGGCGAGTACGGTCGACGGGAAAAACATTGGCGAGGCTACTTGGAAGCTTCGATCCGGCGGAACCAATCATGGGACGAATTTCTGGAGGAGATTCTGTTGGCCCGGCCTGGAACAGAACAAGCTCAAGGGGCAGTTTGGTTCTTGTACGAACGGGGGGACGACTACCAGAAGATCGCCGAGGCGGTCGCGCCTGCCGTGTTCGGGATTCGTGTGGAATGCGCCCAGTGTCACGATCACATGTTGGTGGACGAAATCAAGCAATCGCACTATTGGGGATTGGTCGCTTTCTTCAATCGCGGCAAGAATGCGAACGAGAAAGGTAAGTTGCAGGTTGCTGAGAGCGCGATCGGTGGCTTCTCGGAGTTTGCAAATTTGATGGGGGACAGCACTCCCAATCATCTGACATTCTTGGACATTGACGTCGTGCCCGAGACGCGTCCGGCGACGGATGAAGAACAGGCGGACACGGATGAGCTTTACGTGACTCCGAGCAATCAAAGCGAGCGTCGTGTGCCCAAGTTCTCACGACGAGAAAAGTTTGTCTCGAAGGTGGTGCGGGGGCATCCTCGCATTGGAAGCGCCGTCGTGAATCGAATGTGGGCAATTTTGATGGGACGTGGGATTGTGCATCCGCATGACGAAATGGACAGCATGCATGATCCCAGCCACCCAGAGCTGCTCAATTGGCTATCGAATGACTTCGTGGATCAGGGACATGATGTTCGAAGATTGATTCGCGGAATCGTGAGCAGCAAGTCCTATCAACTCGATTCTCGTCGTCCCGCAGATGCCGAAGATCCGGCGAGTTTCGCCTGGTACCTCGAGAGACCACTCACCGGAGAGCAATTGGCGAGGTCGATGGAGATTGTGTTGCGAGGAAAAGCGGAAACCCAGTCTTCGGTGGTGGGCGTCTTTCGCCAGGCTTTTCCCGATATCTTGCCCGATGAAAATGTTTCGACCGTGAAGCAGGGATTGTTCTTCAGCAACAATAGCAAGCTGGACGCGTTCATTCGGGAGAGCGGCGAACCAACGCACCTTCCGGCACGCATTCAATCCCTTGCATCGGCGGAGAATCAGGTCGACTTGCTCTTCGAAACGATCTTCACGCGGTCGCCGGAAGAGGACGAAGCGACAGAGGTTGTCGCCTATTTGAATGCCCGTGGTGGTTCCCTTACGTCGATCCAGCACGTGATCTGGTCGATGCTGACCAGTGCTGAATTCCGCTTCAACCATTGACCATGAGACGAAAATCACCCTCATCGAGATCGTCTTGCGGCAGTCCCGAGCACGCGTTGCATCGGCGTCTGTTTCTGCAGGGTGCCATGTCTGCTGGTGCCGCCTCCGTTGGAAGTTTCAATGGGCTGTTTTCGGTGCCCGCACTGGCGGAGACCGCGAAACAATCAGGTAAGAAGTGCATCTTGCTTTGGCTCTGCGGAGCGCCCAGTCAATTTGAAACTTGGGATCCCAAGCCCGGCACGGAAACTGGCGGGCCCTTTGGAGCGATTCCGACCAGTCTGCCTGGCGTCCAAATCAGTTCTTTGATGCCCCGCTGTGCGACGATCATGGACAAGCTTGCGGTGGTTCGAAGCATGAGTACTGAACCGCGCGAGCACTTTCAAGGCATTGATGTGCTGACGCGTGGTGATCAACCGCGTCCTCCCTTCACTCGGCCAGTCTTGGGGTCCGTTGTCGCGCAGCAACTGGGGCAACTGGATAGCCCCGTTCCGCAATTCGTGTTGTTGGACCCTTGTCCCGAGGGAAATGAGTTCAAGCGTTTCAAGGCTGGCAATTGGGCAGGCTGGTTGGGTGCGGAATATGGTCCCATCCGAGCGGGCGGCGACTATTCCATTCCGAACATCGAACGTTTGGACACGATTAGCGACGGGGAACATGCCGATCGAGAAACACTGCGGAGATTCCTCAGTCGAAAATATGAAAACGATCGAACAAGTGCAGCGGCCGCGTCTCACAACGCGGCCTTTGATCGGGTGAATGGGTTGATGAGCTGTGCTCCTCTATTCGATTTGAACAAGCTTCCGACGGAAGATCGTGAACGGTACGGAGCTGGTGCATTTGCGCAGCACGCGTTGCAGGCTCGACATCTGATTGAAAATGGCTCGACCTTTGTGATGGTTGCGAATGGCATGCCCTGGGATAATCACGTGTTCCAGCATGAGATGCACCAAATGTTGGTGCCGGAACTCGACAATGTGCTCTTTCAGCTCGTGTCGGACTTGGATCAGCGAGACATGTTAGAAGATACGCTGGTGATCGCGATGGGTGAGTTTGGTCGAACGCCATGGTTGAACGAGGCTCGTGGTCGAGATCACTACCCCAATGCTTGGAGTATGGCGATGGCGGGGGGAGGAATTCGTGGCGGCGTGGTGCATGGAGCCACGGATGAGCTTGGAGCGGAAGTCGTCGATGATGCGGTGGACAATCGAAATTTGTTCGCGACCATCTTCCATGCCTTGGGCATCGATCCGTATCAGGAGTATGTGCTTCCCGGTTTGCCGACCTTTCATCGAGTCGAGGAAGATGCGTCGCCGATCCAAGAGCTTTTGGTCTAAATAACGCTTCCATGAAAACACCCGTCTTTGAACGAACGCAGGACCTACGTCTCCCGAGCGGTGTGCTTGCTGCAGCCGGCTGCGCCAACGGAGAGCGAATCATTGCAGGTTGCATGAAAGGGGTCTTCCTGGTTGACGTCGAGTCTGGTGAACATGAGTGGCTCTACGATCATCGCAGCTACGTCAGCTCCGTTGCTTGGACTTCCGAAACAGAATGTGTCTCGGCGGGCTACGACGGCCGAGTCTGTTGGTTTGACTTGGAAGCTCGCACGGTGATTCGAGAACGACAACTCCATGCGTTTTGGTCGTGGGACCTTGCAGTGTCGCCTGATCGTACGCGACTGGCTTCCGTCACGGGTCAGTATTTGGCCGGAGGGTACAAGTACGAACCGAGCGTTGAACGAGAGCCATCCATTCGAGTCGTGGCGGTGAAGGATGGGGAAACGCTGTTGAGCCTTCCGCACGTGCCTTCCGTCCAGGCCGTTGCCATCAGTCCCGACAATCAAATGGTTGCTGCCGGGAATCTGATGGGCGAAGTTCGGGTGTTTGATATGAATACCGGCGAACTCGTCTCTCAGTGGACAACGCCGGACTTTACGAGTTGGGGAATCATCAAGAGCCATTCCTACCTCGGGGGAATCTTCTCCATGCGTTTCACGCCCGACGGCGCCGCGCTTCTGTTAGCGGGGATGGGGTCGATGCGAGATCCGATGGCGGGTAACGGACGTCAGCTATGGCAGAAGTGGGACTGGCGACCCGGCAAACCAAAATTGCTTGGGCAAGTCCACAAAGGTGAATCGGGAGAGGGTTTGATGGAGGCCTTGGCCGTGCATCCGAACCTTGATTTCTTTGTCATGGGAGGGCGGTTGCGAGGTGGCGATTGGAACGCCGCGGCGTTCGATCATGAATCGGGCAAGCGACTCGCCACGCTAAAAACGGGCTTCCGCATTACCGAGACCGAATTCCTTCCGGATGCTTCGACGCTGATCGTGGCTGGTGCCCAGGGTCAACCCAAGAAAAAGAAGAACGGTGCGTTTCCGCCATTTGGACGTATCGAGCTTTACCGCGTCTCGTCTAGTGAACCATCACCGAAAGCTGAGTCCGAAGCGAACACTGACAGCTGAGCATTGACGCTTGGATGCGGTCATTCGCTGTGTTTCGTACACGGCGCTTCGTACACGGTGTTTCATATGTGGCGCAGGATAGCTTCGTCGCGACGGTTCGCTACGTCGTGCCTCGCTCGTGATGCAAGATTGATCCGAACCCGGCGTCACGCCGGTGTTGTGATGGTTGATCCAAAGCTCTCCTGTCGGGAACGTCTTTGCACTGCTGAATCCTTCGGTCGAAGGAAGCCGAATGACGGGCGGCACAAAGAAGGCTGCACCATGCAAGTGCAGCCGATTTCAGACGAGGCTTCACCAAGGCCTCGGTGCGGCATCCCGATCGGAATGCCCAGGGTCAGTGACGGTCGAGGAATACGCGACCTCGAAACCACAGCGACCGTAAGGCCATCAATGCCGCGGCATCGAATTGCCCGTCGAGACTAAGACGGTCGAGACTAAGACGGTCGAGACTAAGACCGTCGAGATTAAGACCGTCGAGATAAACACGGTCTATTTTTGCTGGAAGGCTTGGGATTGGACCAAGCCATGAATGAAGGCTGACATTGCGTTATTCTCCGCATCAGCACTCTCCAGGATCTGCTCGGATAACGCGTAGTCCGAGAACCCGTACGGCCGACCCAGACCGTAGGCGATCAAGCCTTCGGTCAGGCTTCGGGCGAATTCGGGTTCGTGGTCGGCGATCCTTTCTCGCATCTCTTGATAGTTGGCGAAGCTCGCTCCGTCCGGCATCGTTCCAGTGGCGTCGATCACATGCTTCTTCTCTTTCGTGGCATTCTTTCGAATCGAATGTTCCGTCAGTTCGAAATCTCGCCATTGTCCCGCGGCGTCAAAGTGTTCGAGTCCATATCCCAGTGGGTCGATCTTCTTGTGGCATTGCGCACACTGGGGCTCTTCCATGTGTGCAGCTTGGAGCTCGCGTGCAGAGAGCAGTTTGCCTTCCAGTCGGCTCAACTGCGGGACGTTTGCGGGTGCGGGCGGCGGAGGATCGTGCAGAAGTTTTCGAAGAATCCAGGCACCACGCTCGACCGGTGATGAGCGTTCGCCGTCGGACCCCATCGCCAAGACAGCGGCGGTGCCCAGCAGGCCACCCCTTGGTGAATCGGCGGGCAGGCCAACGGGTCGATAGTCGCTCCCGTCAATCGGCGGCAGGCCGTAGTAGTCCGCTAGTAAGTCATTGATCACGACAAATTCAGAGGACAGCAGATGTCCAATTCCCAATTCCTTTCGAAGCAACAACGCAATCGTCTCGTAGATCTCGTTTCTCGCCGCGTCTTTGGCGCTTTCATCGAAGCGAGGGTAGCGTCGAAAATTGAACTGGAAGAAGTCAAGTCGATCCATCTGCAGCCATTGGTGCGCGAATCCGCTGACAAATTCCATTGATCTGGGATCGGCGATCATGCGATCGGTTTGCATTGCAAGCTCTGCTGGATCACTCAGCTTTCCTTGCATGGCGGCTTGATACAACTCATCGTCGGGCGGACCGCTCCACAGAAAATAGGAGAGCCGAACCGCCAGCTCGAGACCACTTAGTTGCCGTGGTCCTTTTGATTCGCTTGGTTCGCGAAGGTAGAGGAAACTCGGCGAGGCCAAGACGACCGAAAGGGGAGTCAGAATCGCTTCCTCAGCCGAGGCACCTTCGTTTCTCTCGCTCTGGTACAGCTGCATCAGCTTCTCAACGTAGCCTGGCGTCGGCTTCTGCTTGCGGAACGCTTGGGTCGCGAAACGCTCGATGATCGATTTGACTTGTTCGTTGGCGCGGCGGTCGTCGGCCTCTGTCTGAGCCTTGGTGGGGAGGTCGGAAAACAGTGCTTGGTAGGCTTGCTTGGTTGCCGAGTTGGACAAGGGCCCCCGAAGTTCAACCCAGTCGACCCAAACGGCGGGCTGTGGCAGTGGATCGCCGCGTCGCCGCGCTTCGGAAAATGCCGCCCGCGCCGCATCTCGCGTGTTGTGTTGACGTTCGCGAACGCCGATCTGTCGCACGGCGGCTGCCGACAGCGTCAGCGGGATCTCAACGATGGCCGGGGCCTCCACGGTGCCGGTCAGCTTTCTACAGCCCAGTACCTGAATTTCGCCGGATTGCGCTTCGGAATCCAGCAGCCCAATTTCGATGTAGTGACGATCGGCAGGTGAGTTCGGCATCGAACCGGCGCGTGCTCGCAGAATGTATTCTCCTGCGGGCGCGTTCTTCGGCACTTTTGTGACGTCGATCAAGGAACCGGCCTGACCGACGCAAAACACGATTCCAGATTTGGTCTCAGGCCACGCGAGGTATTGTTCGAAACCAGGCGCCTGTCGGTTGTATTGCCCTTCTTCAAACGCCACACGGGCGGCGTCGATGAAGCCAAAGTCGGTAGGCGGCTGATCGGAAGCGCGCCACTTCTGCGCAAGTTCGTACCGAGA
>JBPCVD010000581.1:0-5572 GCA_051010815.1 Rubripirellula sp. | reverse complement strand
GTCGAATGATGACGCGTTCCGGTGATTTAGATTGCTGGCCACACCACGCACCTCGATGCTTGTGCGACTTTCAGCAGCACGGGCGCAAGATCTTCCCAAGACAATCGCTCGCTGCACTCAGCGGAATTCAAACGGCCATTACAGATGCGAAGGTCAAACCCAAGCCGGGCTATCCGTCGACGCGCATCATCTTTAAGACGCTATCGATCAAAGAGCTTCGTGACCGCGGTGGCGTCGGCTTGATCACATTTTCGCGCTGATCTAGCCACAACTCGACCTCATGGTACGAGCCTTCAAACATTCGCTGCCCGGTTTGATCGTGAACGACGAATTGGTCGCCATCGATTCGTATTCGATGATCTGGCCCCGTTCGTTTCAACATACGCCCATCTCCTGATGCCCTGACAACGTTTCATACGCTGCTATTTCGGAAAAAGTGCGTTGGAAAAGTTAGAGTTCGCTCTGCGAGGTTTCGCCTCGCCCCTCGATTGCGTCACTCCACAATTCCATCGACTAAATCACACTGCAACTGGAAGAGAAGGTCAGGGAGCAAATCATGTTGAGTCCAAGCAAGTTGCAGCAACTGAATGATAACAACAATCCCGTGCTCACCGTGATGCCAGTTTCACCGTCATCCGCACCATCCAACCAGACTGCACAGTAAATCGACCGCTCCGTGCGAATCTGCACAACCCTGAGACTTTGGGGCACATTTACGGGTTCGCCTCGTGTCCGAATTTATGTGATCCCCATGCGTCACGCGCAGAATCGCCGGTCTGACGTGGTCGCGTTTTAAACGAGCGGATTGGCATATCGATTGCTTCGTTTGAGCGGCGCATCGCGACATTCGTATCGCGTTGCCGCAAATTACCGAGACCACATGCTGGAGCCTACGAGATGACTTTCTCGGATCAAAGTTACAACTTACGCATCGAACTCGATACCAAAGGCTGTGAACTGACTGCGAATGAGATCGCGAACATGGAGGATGATCTGCACACACTGAAGAATCAGGTCGAAGACTTCCCCATATCCGACCTGCACGTCACGGTGGTCCATCACGGGCGCGGCGACGACTATCACGTCAAAACGAGTTTGAGGCTTCCCAGCAGGACCTTGTTTACGGGCGAGCGTGACACGAATGTCCACCCAGCATTCGAAAGCTGTATCCGGAAGCTGACAAAAAAGGTTCGGGCCTACAAACGTCAGATGCGGGTGGGCTCGGAAGCCACGAAACAAGCTGAAGGAACGCGGCAAGAGGTCCGTCCAAGCGGTCAGCTCAATCTAGAAAGACTCGTCGTGGCGCAAGCGTCGAATGACTTCGTGGAATTCCGACACGAGTTGGACGTCTTTGCCGAGTCGCTCCAGGATCGGATCGGTCGCTGGATCAAGCGTTACCCCCAAATTCAGGCTGAATTGGGGCACACGCTTGCGACGTCGGACGTCGTCGAGGAGGTCTTTCTGAATGCCTTCGAACGCTTTGAGGGCCGTTCGCATCACGTATCGCCAGGCGACTGGCTCGAAAGTTTGATCGACCCATCGGTGCAAGCGATTTTGCAGTCGCCAGACGCGGAATTCGAACGCATCAGCTATGCAAAGAGCTTGGTTTAGGCCTCGGACGACACCTTGCCCCACGAGGTGACAGAAATGCCGTATCAATTCGAATCGTTGACTTGCCAAGCCGACATAATGGGGTGAAACACGAGCACGAAACGTTTGGAGGGGAAAGATGCGAATTCGAAAGAACACTCAGGGCGAACGAGAACTGATCCAGGAAGCATGGACTGCCACGGAGCGCGATTTGCGTAAAAAGATGGCAGGTCAAAAACAACTGCAATTGAAGCAATTGATTGTGCTCACTGCTTTAGCTTCCCAGTCACTCCAGCGTCAAAAGCTCCAGCCTGCGTATCAGCAGGCCTGAGCTAGCTGAAGACCGCAATGGTCGAGGCGTAGCCGAAGCAACGAATCCGCTGAGAATTCGTCGTCGGCCGATCACGGTTTGTAGTAGCGGATCGTTGTCGACATCACCGGTGTCGCCGTCGTCTTGAATGATCGCGAGTTGATCCGTCCCGCAGAGACGCGCCCCTCGACGATGATCCCGCGGTTCGCAGAACCGAGCAGCGAACCTTTCAGTTTCGCGAATGATCCGAGCTTCTCCTTCGGAAGTTTCGTCGACGCAATCAGATCAAGTTCCCGTTCTTCCCGTGACTGAGGTTGTTCGGTTGTCCCTTCCGGGAACACCGAAATGGTGATTGTCCCAACATCCTTCCCATAATCGAGCTCGCGATCATTCGACTCTTGGTCGGTTAGAACTCGAAACTCTTCGATTTCTGAGTTGGAAATCTGGTAACCCTTCAACACGATTCGCTGCTTCGGACGCGATAGGATCCACTTGCGACAATTTAAGTCTGGTAGCCTCATCCGATTCAACGTGCTTTCGCCGTTGACTTTCACGCACACTCCGTAGCGTGTACTGCTCGAATCTTTTTGAACTTCGATTTCAACTCTTTGGCCGGCCCGTGGTTCGGCGATCCTGGCTACTCCATCTTTGAATTCGGGCGATATGGGTCGACCGTCGTAGTAGACTTGGACGCGAACCGCTGCATTGGAGTCATTGAGAGGATGTGACGCCGATTCGTCGCGAACGTTCACAGCCGAGATCAGTGACTGATCAGAAATGGCTCCGGGGTCGGCATCGTCGGGCAGGTCATCCGGAAGATCGTCTGGACTCGATGTGCCATTCGTCTTGCTGATGCTGCCACCGTCAAAAGCACCACGCGTCAACGAATAGCTCTCCCCGATCTCCGGCAGCCAGGAGGCATCGACCTTGACGATTCGATCCTCGCCGATTTCTCGGAGGTCGTGGTTGTCGGCGGAAAAGATCATCAGCGACAGCGTCGCATGGCGTAGATCTTCATCGATCTGCATCAATCCGGTGACGAGCGCGTGCGGAACGACCGGTTCGTCGCGCCAATGCAGTGGATACTCGACATCAAACAAACGACGTCGTTCATCTGCCTTCAGGTAGCTTGCGGCACCGAGCGTTGCCGCAACGGCAGAGGCATCATCAATGATCCCGATAGTCGCTCGCTCGTCATTGGCAATTAACAGGGCAACCTCCATGCGACGAGCAAGCGTTTGATGGATTGTGCCGATCGTTCGAACCATCGATTCCTTCTCGTTCTGGTCACCCTTCTTGACGACCAAAAACCTCAGGACACCGATGTCTTCATACTTCTGATCTTGGCAGTGCTGAATGACATCCGTCGCTGCCGATCGGAGTGAAGCGGACAGTGACTTCGGCGAGTCACTCTCTTTGCCCGTTGCGTTCGGCACGATTGTAATGCCGGCCAACAGCGTGATTGCCAACACACGCCCCCATTGCATCACGGGGGCGGATCGGTGATGACGTGGTTCCGGACATGGTATTAGGAAGGCTGACATGATGCGTCTCCGGTCGAGTCTCTAACGAGTTTCGATTGGCAAAGTTTTCTTGATGATCTGGGCTGCATCCGACTCAATCGTAGGCGAATCGAACTCTTGAATCGAACGAATCACATACGATTGATGAACCACGCGATCGGCGATGTTGTCCCCACGGAAAATCACGCTTGAGGGCAAGCGGTTGCGACTGGCGTATAGCGTGATGGTCTCACGTCCCAAGCCACCGCGAATTTCGATCGCGTCCTCGGAAGCTTCCGGAAATTGAAACGATTCACCAGGCTTGATCTCCGTTCCGGACTTGCCCAACCGCACCACTTTCCCGCTAGCTGCGGTTCCAAACAGATCGATTTCGATTGCAACGCTGCTTTTGTTGTCGACAAAGATTCTCATCTCATCTCCCGGTTCGAACAGGCCGTTGGCCTTGTTGGTCCGCAACACCACCTTGTCCGAGAGATCGTCCGCCAAGTAATCCGCCCGTTGTAGTCCGTTGATGGGGACAATCGGTGTCCCCAGCCCCAACGATCGCACGGCCAAATCAAAGTTGTCTTCCCAGGTGTCGCGGCGGATTACACCCGTGGCAGCAAGCGGCGCGAGTCCCAACCGCGTGAACCCCGGAGACACGCTGATCGCAGAAAGCTGAGTGGTCGCGTCACGAATCACTTCGCCATCGGAATTGAGAACATCAGCCATCCCAAGCTCGGACGCTGCCATCTCGGCGTGGATAGCCTGCTCCATGAATGATTCGGTGAGCGAGGAGAGCGGTTCACGCATCCGCGGATCCATTCCCAAGGCTTCCATCGCAGCTTGAAATCTCCCGCGGTCGCCCGCGATGATCTGCTCCCATTTCTCGTGACTGGGATAGAGACGTTTCGCAGCCGATCGATCGAACCCTGGATCGCTCGTCAGAATGTCCAGCATGGGACGCACGACGTCATGAAAGTCCTTCACGCCGCGATCATGACAGCGAATGCAACCGAGACCATTTCGAACGACATGATCCGACGCAAATTTATCGACAACGATCGAGGTTGGCGCGGAATCAATACGGTCCCCATTTGAATTGCAAACAAAGTATGCCTGCGTTCCATTGGGAAGCCGAAAAATCATCTCCCCGCCGTTGGCCTTGAAGTTGATCGGATCAACGAGGATGTTTGCTTTACCAGTGTTGCTGGCGAAGTCGTGACTCTTCCAGTAGTAGCCGCTCGGCTGACTGTGGCGTTCAACGACACGATTGTTTCGGCTCACGCCCGAGATCGTGACGCCGGCGCGGTAGGCCAATCCATCACGCAAATTGTCTTTCGTATCAACTCCCAGCTTCTCCTCGAGCTCCTCCAGGGTGGCGGGCATGGCCATCAGGTCGTGGTAAAGCGGCGGTTGTAGTGCGACGCTGCAAAACCAATCGGCACGAATAAAGGGAATCGGTCGCACTTGGCTCGCCACACGCAAAAACTCATCGGTGACCGCATCCGATACCTGATCGTCCTCGCGATGAATCGCATACGGATATTCCAGCAGAATCAAGTCATACAAAGAAAGCTTCAAGGCGTTGCCATCGTTGGCTGGCTCAGGATCGATTGCCTTCAATTTCTTTTGGTGCCAACCTAATTTGCGAATGTCGACGGCGAAGATCGTCCCACCGGCTGTTTCGTCGATCGGCGTCGGCACCACCAAGTCGACTTGGTAGGAGAGGTGGTTGATGGCCTTTGTCAGGGCCAAGCGATGTTTGGCCAAGAGCGTTTCTGTCGCACCGGCTCGCAGGAGGTGGCGTGTAGAAAAGAACCGAATGAAGCTTCGCTCGTTTGTAGGAATCGAACGAACGTGGCTCAATATTGCCCGCATGATGTCTCGATCACGCCGGTCGATCTTCTTTTCGACAGGATCGCTTGGTGGCAAAGGAACGTCGCTACTTGAGTCCGGCTCTTCCAATTTGGCAATCACGTCATCGGGATACGCTGGAGCGCCGGCGACAATCCAACGTCGAACCGTCGCGATTTGATCAGCCGAAAGTGCTGGCCGACTTGACGGTGGCATCGAATTGTTGTCCGTGGAGGTAATCAACTGGTACAGCCTCGATTGGTCGGGTTGGCCAGGCACGATCAACTCGTCCTTCAACAACAAGCCGTGATTC
>JBPCVD010000580.1:0-15731 GCA_051010815.1 Rubripirellula sp. | reverse complement strand
GCATCGACCTCCCCCTGCACTGCATCAACGTGCGTTGCATCAACGTGCGTTGCATCAACGTGCGCTGATGGTGCCGTATCTGTTGCCTTCGTTTGCGCCATCGCATGACTGCAAGCACAAACAATTGTCGCAGCACAAACCAAGTATCGAGTGGAGAAGCCTGCCATCGAGATTCCAATTCATGTGTTCAGAGGAGTAATCAATTGTTGGAATCTTCCGCGACGAAGCAGCACAGCCGAAAACGACGACCAGCTCACCGGGGCTGGCGAGGCGGCAAACCGATTCGCAGAAACGAGTCGATCGCTAGACATTCTCGACTCGAGCTAGCGAGGCTTCGTCACCGGTTTTTATCGGAGTTCAAACGAACGCCCTCTCTCGCAACCGCATCCAAATCCAACTTCGAGCTTCAGTTTAGTCCGTGGACCAGTCCATGCCTCCTGCGGGCCTGGGCGGAAAGCCGGATCTAACTACTCCGGCTTGCCGAGCGGGGAAGGACGATTCGGATCAAACATCATTTCTTGGATGGTTGAATTCTTAAGCGTGTGCTCGACGTGGGCCACCGTCTCGTCGAGCCGTGCATGCATGGGACAAAGCGTATCGCAATGCGCTGGTAACGAGAGCGGACAACCACGGATTCGCTTCAACGGGTCGACCGCGTTGACGACGTCCAAAACCGACAACTCATCCGGAGCAGGACGAAGCTGGAATCCCCCACCCACGCCACGCTTCGAAATCAGCAACTCTCGCCGAGCCAAGTCCTGCATGATCTTGGATAAATAGCTCGCCGGAACCTGGGTCGCCGCCGCAATCCGCCGACTATCAATCGCTCCCTCGTTTTGATGCTGTGCCAGATAGATCACAGCACGGAGAGCGTATTCGACCGTTTGCGAAAACATCCCAGAATTCCTCGGACGAAACGACTGCCATCCGCGCGGCGTCAATACTCGGGACCGCAAACGCTTCGCAGTCAGCTCAAAAATCCCTTTCACACCCCGTATTGCAGTGTGAATTCCGCCGCGGGGGTTTCCCCATGGACGACACCATCGTCGCCAAACCGATGGCTGGCGAACAGGGAGCAAGAAGCAAAACCTCACAAAAAAGGACAAACCTGTCCTGAATAGATCTTGAGCGGGCCGCAAAAGAAGACAAAGATATCCTCAATCAACCGCTTTCCGGGTTACCCCCTCCCCATCGATCGAGGTCTTTCATGCGTCTCACAACCGTCTGCTTAACACTTGGAGCCCTCCTTTTGCTCGCAGCGTTGTCGCTTCGCGTGACACCTGAGACCGCTGCTGACGATCCGAAATCAGATCCCGCGATCGAGCGCACGCGGAACACGGTCCGAATGCTCGACGACATTTATAAAGGCGGGATCGTCGCGATCACTGACAACTACGTAAACGACCGGGATGCGATTCCCGCGGGCACCGCATTCAAGCAGGTCTTCGCTTCCGCGGAAAAGAACGGCTGGCACCGCGTTCGTCTAGTCGACGGATTGGGCGAACCGCTCAATGACGAGAACGCGCCCATCGATTCGTTTGAGAAGAAAGCCTTGAAGTCGCTGGTGGCAGGCAAGTCAAAGTGGGTCGAGAAGGAAGAGGAGATCGATGGAAAGCGAACGCTTCGTGTCGCAACACCCATCCCCGTGGTCTTCGAGAAATGCATCATGTGTCACGACAACTATGAAGACGTGCCCCCTGGCCAAGCAATTGGCGCTCTGACGTATCAGATCGAAATCAAGTAGTCCCAAGCGAATCTCGACTCTCAGGTTTAGCCGCGCCGACGAGGCGTCTACTCCTTTCCACCTGAGTGCTGATACTTCGTCACGTTGCCTTGGCTACGCAACATCGACGCCACCAGCGCCGTCCAACCGGTCTGGTGGCTCGCCCCCAGACCTTTGCCATTGTCCGCGTGGAAATACTCGTAGAACAGAATCAGATCCTTCCAAGCGGGATCATCTCGATAACGCGAATCGTTGCCATGAGATGGGCGGTTTCCGTTTTC
This sequence comes from Rubripirellula sp., assembly GCA_051010815.1. Taxonomy (GTDB): domain Bacteria; phylum Planctomycetota; class Planctomycetia; order Pirellulales; family Pirellulaceae; genus Rubripirellula. The sequence continues at coordinate 13,727 of JBPCVD010000580.1, read as the reverse complement.
ATCCGGCTCGAACATCGAGATCAGTCTTCGCTCAAGCTCTCGAGCGACTTCCATCAATGTCATTAAGTGACCGCTGCCGGTCGGGCACTCGACTTTGAAGTCATCCCCATAAAAGACGTAATAGCGTTTGAGGGATTGGATCAACAGGAAGTTGACCGGAAACCAGATTGGCCCACGCCAGTTGCTGTTCCCGCCAAACATGCCGCTTTCGCTTTCGCCGGGAACGTACCGCACTTCATGGTGGCGTCCGCCAAAGTCGAAGATCAAAGGTTCATCACGGTGCGCGGCCGACATACTGCGGATGCCGAACGGCGACAAGAATTCGTTTTCGTCCAGAAGAACGTTGATCAATTTTCGAAAACGGTCTTCCGAAGGAATTGCCAACAGCCTGCGACAGGCGCCGCCCGAGTCGGGATCCTCTCGCTCCATGTACGTCATGTGCTGGCTCAGATCATCCCGATGCTGAAGAAACCAATTCATGCGTCGCTTGAAACCGGGCAACTTCTCAATGATTTCTTCTTCCAAAATCACACCGGTCATCAACGGCAAAAGCCCAACAAGCGAACGAACACGAATCGGAACCGATTGGTCATTGACGAACAGATGATCGTAATAGAATCCATCCTTTTCATCCCAAAGCCCCGTGCCGTCCATCGAGTTCATTGCCTCGGCGATGGCGACATAATGCTCGAAGAATTTGCTGGCCATGTCTCCATAGGCCTGATGATCTTCCGCCAACTCAATTGCCATCCGCAGCATCGTTCCACAGTAGAACGCCATCCACGACGTTCCATCCGCTTGCTCGAGGTGTCCTTCCGGTAGCGGTTTGCTGCGGTCAAAGACTCCGATGTTGTCGAGGCCCAGGAAACCGCCGGCGAAGATATTCTTTCCTCGCGGGTCTTTCCGGTTCACCCACCAAGTGAAATTGATCAGCAGCTTCTGAAACGCTCGGGCGAGAAACACCTTGTCCCGCTGCCGAGGAGCACCGGTCGCTTTATAGACTTGCCACACACCCCAAGCATGCACCGGCGGATTCACGTCGCTCAGGTGCCACTCGTACGCCGGGATCTGGCCACTGGGGTGCATGTACCATTCACGCAGGAACAGAATCATTTGCTCCTTGGCGAAATGCGTGTCGAGACCCGCCATCGGAACCATGTGAAACGCCAAGTCCCATGCCGCATACCAAGGGTATTCCCACTTGTCTGGCATCGAGATGACGTCGCGGTTGAACAGATGTCGCCAATCGCTATTGCGGCCCTCCTCTCGGGCCTTGCTGGTTGGCACACCGTTGGGATCGCCATCCAACCAGGTGCTGACCGAGTAATGATAAAACTGTTTCGTCCACAGCAAACCTGCGTAGGCCTGCCGCATGATCATCTGACGGTCCTTCGGCAAGGTTTCAGGAATGCGTTCGGCGTAGAACTGGTCGGCTTCGTCAATCCGATCTGTAAAACACTGCTCAAACGAATCGTCGAATGCGACCTGCTGAAACTGCTTGGGGTCTCCTTTGGCGCGTTCGGTAACAAGCGAGTCGCCAACGTGCGTCAATCGCAATCGCACGACTTTGGTGCCACCGCGGGGAACCATGAGCAGTCCATACGCACCGCACTTGGTACCACGTTGCTTTGGATTGACCGCCTTTGTTTCGCCCAAGACGACGTAGTCGTTGATCCCATCTTTGAAGTAGTCCGATTCACTCGGCAACCCGGGATACCGGATAGTGTTGGTTTCGTTATCAGTGAACAACCAACTCCATCCGTCCCCACCTTCGGTTGCGTCACAGGCAAACCAAAACTGATCGAGCGACTCATGAAAGGCCTGAACGATACCATCCTTTAGACGCATCGACGGACGTGTCGTGCAACCTTCGTCCGTGCACTCCCACGTCCACGTATTGCGGAAGAACAACTGCGGAATCAGATGCAGCACTGCGGCCTGGGGGCCATGATTGGTAACCGTCAGACGAATCAACAGATCGTCCGGAGACGACTTGGCGTATTCGGCGGTCACATCGAAATAGCGAGACTCGTCAAACGCCGGTGAGTCTGTCAACTCAAACTCCGGTTCGTTTCGGTCACGCATCCGGCTGACTTCGACAAGTTCCTCGTACGGGTAACGACGTTGCGGGTACTTGTACAACGCCTTCATGTAACTGTGCGTTGGCGTGCTATCGATATAGTAGTAGCACTCTTTGACATCCTCTCCGTGGTTGCCCTCCGGCCCAGTCACGCCGAACAGGCGTTCCTTCAGAATCGGGTCGCGTCCATTCCAGAGTCCGACGGAAAAGCAGAGACGGCACTCTCGATCGCAGATTCCCAGCAGACCGTCTTCTCCCCACCGGTAGGCCCGCCCGCGAGCCTGGTCGTGAGGAAAGTAGCTCCAGGTAGCATCGCCGCCATCGCTGTAGTCTTCACGAACCGTGCCCCACTGACGCTCCGACAGATAGGGTCCCCATCGCTGCCAATTCTGTTCGCGTTTGGCAGCGTGGAGCAGTCGTAGATCTTCGGGCGTCATGAGGAATCTCGGTTGTCAGTTCACGTTGAGTCTTTCACCGCATCGTGACGGTGAATCAAGTTAGACGCCTCGGTTCGCCAAGCGCTAGGCGTCCGCGTCGTCGAGCACGTCGACAGCAGCAAAAGCTTGCCCTTCCAGCATAGCCAAGCTAGCGCCACCTCCAGTGCTGACGTGACTAACTTGGTCCGCAAAGCCAAGTTGATCCACAGCCGCAGCACTGTCACCGCCGCCAATGATGCTGATCGAATCGCTGTCCGCGACCGCCTGCGCCACGGCTTTTGTTCCTTCATCCATCGGCGGCTTTTCAAAGACACCCATCGGGCCGTTCCAAACGACCGTCTTCGCGCCTCGGATCACTTCCGCATAAAGCTTTGCTGTTTCAGGTCCAATGTCGAACCCTTCCCAGCCATCTGGAATTTCGCCGGCAGCCACGATCTGCTTGTTGCACCCTGCGATGTCGGCAAAATCGTCGCCGCAGTGGGTATCCACCGGCAGGTGCAGCTTGTCCCCACCCTTTGCGATCAGCTCTTTAGCCAATTCGACCTTCTCTTTCTCTACCAGACTGCCGCCGACGCTTCCACCTTTGGCGAGCGAGAAGGTGTACGCCATGGCACCTCCAATCAGGACGGCGTCGCAGATCCCGAGCAGATTATTGATCACGTTGATTTTGTCGCTCACCTTCGCACCGCCCAGGATGGCGACGAAGGGTCGTGCCGGCGTGCCGATCGCGTCACTGAGGTATTGAATTTCCTTCGCGACCAGGTGGCCCACCACGCGTGGTTTGCCCGCCATCGCTTCGGGCACGGCCAGCATCGATGCGTCTCGACGGTGGCAGGTCCCGAATGCATCGTTGCAGTAGCCGTCAGCCAGTTCGGCCAGCTTTCCAGCAAACTCTGCACAGCCCTTCTTCTCACCGGCGTTGAACCGCAGGTTTTCCAGCACCAAGACGTCTCCATCTCCCAACGCAGCCGCTTTGGCGACCGCATCCTCACCGACGGTATCGGACGCCATCGCGACTGGCTTGCCCAGCAATTCGCCCAGACGTGCGGCGGCGGGCGCCAAACTGAATTTCTCTTCGAACCCATTTCCCCCAGGCCGCCCCAGGTGGCTCATCAGAATCAGTTTGCCGCCACGGTCGATCACACTCTTGATGCTTGGTAGTGCCATTCGAATCCTGCGGTCGTCGGTGATCGCTTGGGATTCGTCCAGCGGCACGTTAAAGTCGACTCGCATGAGAATGGTTTTGCCAGCAACATCAATTTGGTCGATCGTCTTCTTGGCCATTTTCAGTCGTCTCTTCGGTTTTCACGTCGCGCGGTCGCAACGGCGCGGCGGGGTGTCATTTTGTTCGCTCAGACGGCGAATTCCGATAAACGGCGATTATCGGCAAACCGGGCTGGGTGTCGAGTATGCGTGATTTCCGCTCCACAGAATGCCCTGAATTCCTCAACTCGAGTCGCCGCAGTGACCGAAAAACCCTCAAAGACCTTGTGCGCGGCACTCCGCTGGCGAAGGGGCGTTCCACCGTTGGAGGACGCTTCGCCATTGGTGGACCGGAGTGCGATCCACGTTAAGGGGATTTTGGTGGCGGGGGGATCAATCCGAACTTTCGTTCGCGGATGTTGTCTTTGCGCGCTGACAATTGCGCTCCAGACATCTCTCGCCGACGCCGCTGATCGCGGTGGATTCCTTTTTAGCAAGGACTCCGCAAGTCCGTACTCGCACCGACAGCAGGTCATCACGGGACTTCCCCTGGAACGTCTGACCCAGCAGGCTCAAGATCGAATTCTCTCGATTGCCAGTTCGCCAACGCTGTATCGCAGACTACCCACACAGGCGATCGACTGTGATCGCGACATGTTTCTTTTCCTGGCCCGCAGTCCCGAAGTGCTGGTGGGAATCTGGGATCTGATGGGGATCACCAAGGTCCAAACGCGTCGCACTGGTCCGTATCAGTTCGACGCACAAGACGGCAGCGGAACGAATTGTAAAGTCGACCTGGTTTACGGCGACCCCAACATGCACATCTACGTTGCCGAAGGCAGCTACGACGGAGCGATGGCGGCCCGCCCGATTCGTGGACGCGGCGTCTTTGTCTTGCGTAGTTCATACGCAAAGTCTTCGGACGGACGCACAACGGTGACTGGAACGATCGACTGCTTCGTGCAGATCGAGAACCTCGGTGCCGATCTGATCGCCCGCACACTTAGCGGTTTGATCGGCCGTTCGGCCGACAACAACTTTGTCGAAACGGCGCGATTCATCGCACAGGTTTCTCAGGCTTCCGAAGCCAATCCGCCAGCCATGATCGATGTCGCCCAACGCCTGCCACAGGTCACCGACGGAACCCGACAGCGTTTCGTCGACATCATTCGCACCGTCGCGCGGCGGGGAATCGAGCATCGTCCAAGCACAGCCATCCGGCCGACGCCCGAAATGGAAGAACTCGACAAGCGGCTTTCCATCCAGCGCTAGTCGATCACTGACAGGGACGACCACCGACAGGGACGTCAACCGACATGATGTGTCGTCGATGCACCTGACCCCATGCTTCGGCCCTGGCTCTTTCCGGTGGGCCGTTGATTCGAGTGCGTCATGAGTGCTGCGAATCGCTGCCGCAGCCCGCCTCATGCACCGGTCTCATGCACCGGTCTCATGCACCATCGACCTGAGCGCCCTGATGTGCTCGGGACCCGTTCCACAGCATCCGCCGATCACCGTCGCACCCGCCTCGATCCATCGCTGGGCAAAGCCGACGTAGGCCTGAATGCCCGGCTCACTTGGTGGACGCCAACCGATTTGATCGTCGACACTGCCGGCGTTCGCGTACGCCCCAATCGGAACGCCGAGATTACGTTCAGCGATCGCCCGAACAAAAGGTTCCGTCCGCGTTGCGGGAGTGCAATTGACCAGCACGGCCGTCGATCCCTCCTGAATCGCGTGACTTGCCACCTCGGCCATCGTCTGCGGTGTCATCAAGTCTGCGTCGGGGCCAGCCGTTAATGCCAACCAAGTTTCAACGCCGGTGCGAACCGATGCTCTCACGGCGGCGATCGCCTCCTGGGCATCCACAAAGGTCTCGCACAGCAAGAGGTCACATCCCGCGGCCACGAGCGTTTCCGCCATTTCGCGGTGCTCACCCTCAGCTGCTGCCCCGGGGGAAAGATCCGAGCGATAACAATCCTCGACCGGAGCGATGCTTCCCGCGACACGATGACCGCTGGGCACGGCCGCGCGTGTCAACGCGACTGCGAGTTTCGTTCGCTCGATCCAACGGTCACCGCTGGCTCGACGATTCGTACGAAATGTGTTGGCGGTATGAACCGTTGCACCAGCCGCCACATAGTCGGCATGTATCTGCTGGATCACCTCAGGGGAAGACTCAATCGCCCCGGCGCTCCAGCAATGCACGTCATTGGGCACACCTCGAACTTGCAGCTCCGTGCCGAGCGGGCCATCCAGCAACGTAATCATTCGAGATCAATGGCTAGCTTGTTGGCCGCAACCACTTTCGCGCCGCTTAGATCCAGTTTTCCCGTGCCCAACATCGGAATCGCGTCCACTTGGAAGAAACTATCTTGCGAGGGGATGAATAGGTTTGGGAGGCCCGCGTCGCTGAGTCCCTTGCGGACTTCTTGAATATCCTTGTCCGTTCGGAGGTGCAATACCACGAGGCGTTCGCCCTTCTTAACATCCGGAACCGCCGTCACGCACGTCCGTACTTCCTCGTCATCATCCCCCTCACAGAAGAGCCTGTTTAGCTCTTCCTCAATGCGGATGTGCGGCACCATCTCGCCGCCAATCTTTGAGAAACGGCTCAGCCGCCCCGTGATGTGAATGAAGCCCATCGCGTCGACGTGGGCGATGTCCCCCGTGACGTACCAACCATTTTGCATCGCCTTTTCGGTCAGATCGTCGCGATTTGCGTAGCCTTGCATGACGTTAGGCCCAGAGATCAGCAACATCCCATCTTCCCCTGCCCGCAATTCGTCGTCGGTGTCGGTAGCGACCACCCGAGCCGACACACCGGGCAACGGACGTCCAACGGAACCCTCCACGCGATCTGGCTGAAATTTCGCAGACGATCGTGAAGGCGGAATGTTAACGGAGACGAGTGGACTCAGCTCTGTCGCCCCGTAACCCTCTACCGGTCGCACGCCAAATCTCTTTTCAAACGCTTCGAACAAATCGGCCGGCATCTTCTCGGCGCCGACGACCACGACATCCAAATGGGCGAATTGCTCGGGAGCCACGCGCCGCAGGTAGCCCCGCAAGAATGTCGGTGTTCCCAACAGCACCGTTGCCTTGAACTGCTCCGACAACTTGCCAACCTGCTTGGCGTCCAAGGGATTGAAATGATAGATCCCGCACGGCCCCAACGTCTGTACTGCCCACAACGTGACGGAGTAGCCGAATGAATGAAAGAAAGGAAGAATCCCGAGGACATTGTCCCGATCATTCAATCGAACAGCACGATCAATGGCGTCGACATTGTGACTGATATTCGCATTGCTCAGCAGGACTCCCTTCGGCATGCCAGTGGAACCACTTGTAAAAATCACCGTCAACAAATCATCGGCGGTGATCTTGTGCAGTCCCAACAAACGGTCCAGCAGGAAGGCGGGCATCAAATTGCCCTGAATGAATGCCAACGCCTTGTCCAATATCGTGACCTTGTCACGCAGCAAATCGAGCAATACGACGTCAGCGTCCAAATCGAGATCTAACTTGCTGACGAACTTCTCGCTCGACAGCACATGGGTGATCCCGACGTCCTTGATGCAATGATTCAGGACCTCACTGCTGACCGTGTAATTCAGGTTGGCAGAAATCCGACGATCCATCGCCAACGCGATATTCACGGCAACGCCGCCAACACTAGGGGGCAACAGAATCGCGACGTACGTTTCGTCATCACTCAGCACCTCGCGACGCAACACGCGACGGAGCGCCAACACACGAACCAACAACTCACGTCCACCCACTTCCTGGCCCAAGGAATCGGCGGCCTGCAACTTGCGTCCACGTTTGCGCCAAACACGAATCACACGGCTCGCCAATACCGGAAACTCGTCTCGACTACGAATGGTGGCTTCGGCACCGAGGGCCTGAACACGCGAACGAACTTGCTCGAGCGGAGTGCTGCCATCCATTGGCTCGCCAATGTGCAGCGAAAGTTGTCGCCGAAATTTCTTCGGCCATTTCAGAAAGAACTTGCCGCCGGAGAAACTGAAGATGCTGCCCCACATGCCATCGATCCAAATCGGCACGACTGGACAATCGGTGCCCTTCAAAATGTTTTTCAGCCCAGGTTTGAACGACTGCAGCTGTCCCGACCTTGTTATCGTGCCCTCGGGGAAGATACCAACGACATCTCCAGACTTCAGACCCTCGCGTGCGGTCTTGAGCGCACGACCGATCGACTTTGGATTCGGCTGCATCATGATCGTGCCGAACGCGTCCGCCATGAACTTCGCGATCGGGTTGGCGAAATTATCTCCGTCAACCACAAACCGGACGTTCCGCGGCAACATCCAAAGCAAAAGGACGCCATCGATCCAAGACGTGTGGTTGGCGACCAACACGCACCCCTGCTCCTTGGGAAGGTTCTCTAACCCATAAACGCGTTTGCGATACAACAGGGGAAGAACGATCAGAAAGGGAAGTCGAACAAATCTCCGCGGAGCAAAGACTGCCAGCAGCACGAGCAGCACCAAGATGCCTGCCGCCGCTATCCCGAAAACTTGCCATCCATTCACGCCACGCACCTATCCAAGATCCACCAGGAAACCGTTCCGGGCGATAACGTAGCGGATTGCGTCGCCCAGCACGACTCGAACTGAGCCGGGAAATCTTGCAGCGTTGGTATCGGTTCCTGAATCAGCGGCGATCCGAATTCCCGATGGACTCAGCGGGGCGTGACGGGGCGTGACGTCCCTTTCGATCGGCACATCGGGGCCTGCCAACCGCTGGCGTCGCTTCGAGTCCCGCCTAGGCTCCCTTTCTGGCCTGCACGACGGTCCACAACAAATAACGCCACGGGCAGTCAACGACCGCGAACCCAGCCTCGGAAACCCAGCGTAATTGGTCCGTCAGCGAGTCGTGAAAGTCGTGATCCGCCTGATGTTGCATCCACATCTCCCACTCTTCGTCCGTCGAGCCCGCGAGTTTGGAGATCGCTTTCCAATTCGCAATGTGACGTGCATTGAGGTCGTCCGTCGCGCCAGAGTGCTGATCGGCGTACGCGAAAACTCCATCGCTCGACAACCAGCCATGAATCTTCGCGAACAGCGACTGCTTCTCGACCGACGTCAGGTGATGAATGGCGATGCTCGAGGTCACCAAGTCAAAGTGCCCCGCAGGGAAATCGAGTCGCCGGAAGTCGTTCGGGTGAAATCGAAACCGCGACTGTTCATTCAATCTCGCTCGACAGGCATCCAAAGACTCGCTCGCGATATCGACGAAATCAATTTCTGCCTCAGGAAATCGCTCGGCGAGTAGCACGGACAGGTTGCCTGTCCCGGACCCTAGTTCCAAAATTCGCTGTGGCTGAAAGCCAGGGGGCAGATAATCGATCAGCGCCCACAACATTTCACGGTAGCGAGGGAAACATCTTTCAATGACCATCGCGTACTCATCCGTCAACGCATCAAAAAATTGGTCGACGGTTGGTCTGCCGGCGGAAGCATCTTGACTCATGTCTGTTCACTCAAACTCGATTCCAGGGAGTCCATCAATCGACTCTCGATTGTTTTGCACGGCATATTCGCGAATGCCTTCGGCACCCACTTTCTTTGTGAAGTCCGTGTATTGGCTGCGTTGTCCTTGAAACTCGTACAAGGGCACGCCCCAGCCGCAAGAGTCGGCAATGCGATCACATACCACCCGGATAAATGCGCGTAGCGCCGCGTACTCCGGAAAGTGTTCTTTGATCGTTTCAAAGTCTGCATGATTTGGCGTGATCACCTCACCAACTCCATGCAAGCGAACGATCTTTGGTTCCCCCTCGAACGCGCAAAACATCACAACGATCCGGCCGTTTTCATTAAGATGTGCGACCGTTTCAATTCCGCTGCCGACCAGATCCGCATAGGCGACCGTCTTATCATCCAAGATCGCAAATGAATCCAGTCCCTTTGGCGAAACATTGACCCTGCCCTCTGCTGAGAGCGGGGCAGTCGCTACAAAGAACATTTGTTGCGATTGAATAAAGTCGAGGACCTTGTCGTCGATCCTTTCAAACACTTGACCCATTTGATTTTTCCGCTGAGAGTTACTGCCAGCCAGGTCATGCGACATCCATTTTGATGCCACATCGCTGATCCTATTCCAGGTGGTCTCTTAGAATACCGGGTACACTGCGGACACGTATCCGAATCGAAGGTTCGCCGTTGAAACCGACCATGCTGGCCTGCTGTTATCGACGACTAGAACCGTGAGCCTGACAGCGTCATGGAAGCAAAACCCAAACGTGAAGATTGAATTGTGAATTCGAACCGATTCCACGCGATTGTTTTTTTCTCCCTGTTACTAGGGGGCTTTCAAAGCGTTCGCGGCCAGCGCCCCGAGATTGCAACGACCGATTGGCCTTGGTGGCGAGGGCAACAGCAAGACGGAATCGCTCCCACCAACCAGATGCCTCCCGAAAGCTGGAGTGAAACAGAAAACATTCGCTGGCGTTCGCCCGTCTCAGGTAGAGGCCATGGATCGCCCACAGTGGTCGGAGACCAAGTACTCCTGGCCACTGCGGATCCCGAACAAGAGATTCAGTCAGTCCTCTCGTTCGATCGCAAGAGCGGTGAACAGCGATGGAAACGGGTGGTGCATGAGGGAGGTTTTGCGAACCAGGGTAAACGCAAGGCAAACGAAAAAGCCTCACTTGCTTCCTCTTCGGTCGCCTCCGATGGCAAGCGGCTGTACATCAACTTTTTGAATGACAACGCTGTTTGGACGACCGCGTTGGACTTAGAAGGCAATGTCGTTTGGCAACAGAAAGTCAGCGATTATGTCCTGCATCAAGGATTCGGATCTTCGCCCGCGATCTACGGGCCGCTCGTGATCGTATCGGCTGACAACAAGGGGGGCGGCGCCATCGTTGGCTTGAACCGCGAGTCTGGTGAGGTGGTGTGGCGGCGAGACCGTCCCGCAAAACCAAACTACGCCTCCCCCATCATCGTTTCGGCCGACGGGCAGGACCAACTGATTCTCACCGGTTGCGACCTCGTCACCAGCTTGAATCCATTGACGGGTGAAGAGCTGTGGGAAATCGAGGGGGCGACAACGGAATGTGTCACTTCGACCGTCTCGGATGGCAAGCACATCTTCACGAGCGGCGGCTACCCGAAGAACCATATTTCTGCGGTGGTTGCCGACGGTTCGGGCAAGATCGCTTGGGAAGCCAACACGCGAGCCTATGTGCCATCGCTGCTCCAACGCGGCGGATTTCTCTTCACCACGCTCGATGCCGGAATCGCGGTCTGTTTGCGATGCGACACCGGCGAAGAGATTTGGAAAGCCAGGCTTGGCGGCACATTCAGTAGCTCCCCTGTGATGGTCGGTGACCATATCTATGCGACGAACGAGGAAGGGATGACCTTTGTGTTCAAGGCCAACCCAGAATCGTTTGAGAAGATCGCTCAGAATCAGCTGGGCGAAAGCGTCTTTGCCACACCCGCAATCTGCGACGGAGCGATCTATACTCGCGTCGCACATCTGGAAGATGGCCGACGTCAGGAGTACCTCTATTGCATCGGCGATTGAACACGCCAACTCCAACCAACCATCCGACCCTCTCGGCATCAATTCTGATTCCCCACCGTCAACACAGGAACCTGACTTGGACATTTCCGATCGACTGATAGAGATCGCAACCCGACTGATTGATCAACGCCAGGCGCGTGTGATCGTCCCGCCGCAACGCCCCTCCAGTGGACACTGGTTTGGTGGCGGTAACATGATTCAAGATGAGCTAGGAACGCGATGGCTAGTCGGGCGATACCGAAACCAAGGCGATTCGCGCACGGGACTGGGTGCCGGCGAGCGCGGCTTGGAACTGGCGATTTTTCGATCTGCTGATGGCGGCAATGACTTCGAGAAAGTCTTGTCTCTCTCGAAGGAGGAGTTGAACGTTGGAAGCCGTCAGGTCTTGTCCATCGAAGGTACGGTAATGCGATTCGTCGACGGCGGCGTGGAACTATTCGTTTCCACCGAGAAACAGGGAATCGAATATCCCGAGAACCTGCAGTCGTATCTGAAACCCGGAACGGGCGTCTGGACCGTTGATCGAATACGAGCCGGATCGGTCGAGTCCATCGCCGATGCCGAGGTTAAAACAATTCTGGAAACTCAAGATCCGCGTTTCATCCACATCAAAGATCCGTTTCTTGGTACCCACCAGGGCGACGACTGTTTGCTGTTTTGTACGCACCCGTTTTGCTGGACCAGTTCAAACACGGGCTACGTATCGCTCGATCGCGGCGAGCCATCAGCCGCCAACGCAAACATGAGCTTCTTCCCGAGGGGTTTCACATGGGACGTGGCGATTACTCGTGGGACGGCCTTGCTGAAACTGCCGCAAGTCGGCGTGTGCGCCGGACGTGACCTGTCGCTGTTCTTCTACGACGGCGGCGAGTGCGTTCGCAACCTTGATGAGCATGCTTCGGCGGTTCAACGTCCCCGGGGATATTCCTGTGAAGAGCTGGGGGGTGTCGCCGTCTGTGAGGGCGATGATTTGAATCGAACTCAGCGACTTTCCATTACCGCGCCACTGTTCGTCAGCCCGCATGGCACCGGCTGTAGCCGCTACGTTGATGTATTGGCCACAAACGACCACTACATTGCAACTTGGCAACAGGCCCAAGCCGACGGATCGCAGCCCCTGGTCATGAACAGCGTCCCAAGGTCAGAGATCGAAGCAATCCTGCAAGCCTAAGTCGACTTTAGCTGTCCATCGCATACGGAGCGACATGCGGCGATTGATCGGGTTCATCGACACTCGATGGGGTCGCAGCCGTAGCTGACCCGTCGCAGCCTGCCTCTGGCCGACGTTCGAGGAGTTCGTTGAGGCGGGTAATGAGCGTTTCAATGTTTGGTGACTTCAGCATGCTCTCATGGTCACCAGCGATTTTGTGAATCAAGACTTCATTTGAGAATCGACGCCAACCGCGATCTTCAGCCGCTCCCAGCAAAAGCGATTGAGTCTTCGCGCTAAGAAGATCAATTCTTCCTCGATAATGGCTGGGCAAATACTCGCAAAACGATTGAAAGCTTGCTTCGTAACGTTCAACGGCTTCAGGGTCCAAGTGAGAGGTATTCCATACGTCGGAGTAGACAACCCCCGCCTTCCCACGTGACGAAACTCGGCGGAAGTGCCGACGCGTAAATCTCGTGAACCGCGCCGCGAACTGCCCCGCAGAAAATCGGCGACACTCCTCCAAACACCATCCTGGAAGATTCGCGACCACACGTTGAGCGTGCATGAAGCGTTCGCCCAATCCAACATGCAAGCCGCGGCGATTCGGCCCCGTATCCACGATCGCAAGCAGGTCGACGGTTTGTCCGCCTTCGGTAAGAACGCGTGCAACCTCAAACGCCATCATGCCACCGAACGAAAACCCGACAAGTGAGTAAGGCCCGCGTGGCTGGTGCTTCTGCAATGCGTCGGCCAAGCATCGTGCCATCTGCCGAAAGTCGCGAAAACGCTCCAGGTTATTCTTGTCGAGCGAAGGTTGGACGCCTAACAGAGGAACGGTGACTCCATCCAAGAGGGATTTGGTCATTAGCGGATTCCCCGTGACTCCTGGCATAACGAACAGCGGACGGCCAACGCCTCCCTTCCGCAATTCGAGCACACGTGCCGCATCCGAATCCGGCAGTTCCAAGATAAGTTCGCCTGCGATTCCCGCAATCGTATGGTGCTGAAATATGAGAGCGACTGGGAGCTTTCTGCCGAGCACTTCTTCCATTCGTGCAAACATATTGATGGCCATCAGTGAATGGCCGCCGAGCTCAAAGAAGTTGTCATGGACACCGACGCGTTCGATACCGAGAACGTCGCTCCAGATGGCCGCGAGTTGTTGTTCGATGGGACTCCGTGGGGCAACATAACTCGCCCCAAGCTCGGGCCGAGAGTCGTCGGGCGCCGGCAGTGATTGACGATGAACCTTGCCACTGGAGGTCAATGGCAAAGTGTCTACGCTCACGTAGTGCGC
>JBPCVD010000579.1:0-4079 GCA_051010815.1 Rubripirellula sp. | reverse complement strand
GCGTCCTTCAATTCCTGGATCATTTCTCCAGCCCACGCATCCATCGCTGTGATCAGTTCATAGTTCCGCTTCCAATCTTCGCGGGTGACCGGAGTGTCCGGGTAGTAGGAGGGCAGCGTGGTCAGCTGGTCAGGGTCTTGCCTCTGATCAGCGGTCAAGTCGGCCGTCACCGATTTGTATTTACTTTCGCTCGCAATGCCGGATTCGTGGCAACCGGTGAAGTTGAAGACGGCAAAGAATGGTTGATCCTGGTCGTCGCGGTTCTTCCAATGCGCGTTGCGCCCCGAATCGTTCCAGATCTGCTTGGCAGAGGGTGACTTGAATTGGTAGTCGGTCTTGCTGTTATTCGTGCAGTAGTATCCCGCCTGTTGCATGTAGATCGGAAATGGCTTGAGCCAATCCGGCAGCGTCGCGTTGCATCGCATGTGATGTGTGCCGATGCTGTTCTGGAACATGCCCGTGATGATCGTCGATCGACAAGGCGCACACACACCAGCAGCCGTGAACGCATTGGAGTAGCGAACACCCTCTGTCGCCAGTCGATCCAAGTTGGGGGTAATCGCCTGAGGGTCGCCGTAGCAACCAAGATGCGGACTGATGTCTTCGCAGGACAGCCAAATGATGTTTGGTTGCTGTGACTCCGCAACCGCATCACTCGCCAACAGGGAGACGCACAAGAACAGAAACGATTTCAGGGAGGAGCTCACTCGGACAGACCTTTCAAGAGCGTCAATTGGCAGGAGGGACGTAGGGGTTATCCTCGGAGGCCCGAGCCCCGGTGGGCGGTGTCTGCGGTTCCATCGGTATCACGCGCCGGCCATGAAAGGCAGCCAGCAGAAGCAAGCCAATGCCGCAAAGATAGAAAATTGTACTCACTAGCGAGAACACTCCGTAAAAGACGACGGTTTGACTTCCGGTCGCCATTCTAGACACGACCAAACTCAACACCGATTGCCCGACCTGGATGGTCAGCAGGATCACAATACCAGCCACCGCAAAAAACTTTGCGGTGGAGTCATTGCTACGCCAAAGGAGGGTGGCCAGCAACATGGCCACCAAAGCCCCGAACACAAGAACGCTGGAAGCAGTAAACAAGATATTGGAGGACACAGATGACATTACACAGATGACTCCTAATGAGCGAAGACTCGGTCGATGAAGCGAATCTCAAAAACGTGATCCCAAACCGCGGTTTTTAAGGCTTGGGAATGGCAAAGCCCACGCGCCAGATGGTTATGATTTCCCTCACATCCTAGAGGATAAAGGTTTTCTTCGGTGGGGGCTCACAACCCCTTACCGTCCCAATTTCGGTCAACCTGCCAATATTCATGATAAAGCCGCCGGTATCTTCATCCGCTTCCATCATCCTTTTTCGCTTATCTGAGAGACGTGGAATGTTTGCGACTCGATTGTTGCTTCTCCTGTGCCTGACGCTGGGAGTTCTGCATAACGATGGCTGGGGACAAATGATCGTTGCACACCGTGGTGCTTCCCATGATGCACCCGAAAATACCGTCGCCGCTTTTAAGCTGGCGTGGGAGCAGGGGAGCGATGGCATCGAAGGAGATTTCTATCTGACATCGGATGACCAGATTGTTTGCATTCACGACCGCGACACGGAACGGACTGCGGGTTCCAAACGCGTGGTCGAGGATTCCACCTTGGCCGAACTTCGCACACTCGAATACGGTGGATGGAAAGGCACGGAATGGCAAGGCGAATTGATTCCAACGTTTCGTCAAGTCCTAGCCACCATCCCGGCTGGAAAGCTATTCGTCATCGAACTCAAATCGAAGAAGGCGATTGCCCCCGTCCTGGCAGCCGAACTTGCCAAATTGGATACAGAGTCGATCGAGTTGCTGATCATCAGCTTCGACTTGGAGACCGTAAAGGCTTGCCGTGAACTGATGCCGGAGGTTCGAGCCCACTGGCTGACCAAGTTCACGGACAAACAGAAGTCGGGCGAATTCCGTCCCAGCGCCGCCGAGGTCGCCAAGGCGATCCGTCAGTGCGGCGCCGCCGGTGTGGGCATGCAGGGGAATCGGAATGTCATCGACGAGGCTTACATCGATGCCCTGCGAACCGAGGGCTGCGATCAATTTCATGTCTGGACAATCGATTCCATCGATGATGCCGCATACTTTCAGGATCTCGGTGCGATCGGAATCACGACCAATCGCCCCCAATTCATTCGCGATGCCATTCGCGAACCGGCACTGCGATAACCCGCAAAAACCGGCTCATTTCACGGGAACCACGCACTGAGCGGGAATGGATCCTGAATGTGGCAACGTCAAAAACTCCTCGAAATTGATCTCTCTTCGGTGAAACGGTAGAGTGGGTCCAGGGCCACTCGCGAGTCCAAGCCCCCGTTGTCGCGTCGCCCTCCATGGCTTTTGCCTGCTCCAACTGAGGGTTCTCATCATGCGTCACCGCGTCCCGAAGCATTGTTGCTGCTTGCCCGCATTGCTGCTCGCAATCTTTCCGGCGGCCGCCATCGCAGTTTCCCCCGAGAGTATTCAACAAGGAAAGATGCTGTTCGAGCATCAGTGGCCCTCGACCAATCCAGCGATGGGAAGCGATGGACTCGGTCCACTGTTCAATGCGAATTCGTGCGTCGCATGCCATCACCAGGGAGGAATCGGTGGCGGTGGCGATTCACGCTTCAATGCAATCTCGCTGGGCATCGAAACGGTCGAAGTCACTTCGCGAGGTTCCATCCGCATGCAACGTGACGATGTGGCGGCTTTATTCGGAAAGTTCTACGGCGGTTTCGTACTTCCTGACAACACGGTCAACACGACGGCTCCCGTTCACCATCATGGTGGCACGCCGCAGTTCTCCGTGATGCGATCCAACTTAAGGCAACTTGCGACAGGTTTACAAACCCGTGAAGGCGGCCCGCTCGATGCAGGCGAGGTGCGTTCGGTTCTCTCGCAACCCATCCTCTTCTCTACAAACGTTGATGCCGACCTCGGTACGGGCCAGGCCGTCGTTCGAGCTAGAGTTTTTCAGCGGAACACGACGCCATTGTTCGGCGCCGGTTTGATCGACGCGATCCCCGCAGCGGTCATCCAAGACCAAGCGAAACTGCAGCGACGGTACCCAGAGATCAGCGGCCGCGCTTCGATTCTTCAAGACGGCACGGTCGGGCGATTCGGATGGCGCGCGAATGTTAACCGCCTCGTCAGTTTTGTCGATCAGGCCTGCACGAACGAGATGGGTCTGGAAACGAAACGACGCGAACAAGTCACCGACCCGACGATGCCGTTTTACCGTAATCCGGGGACCGACATTGATGATCGGCAGATCCGGTCCATGGCCGACTTCATTTCGGTCTTGCCGCCGCCCGAACGAGAAATGCCGCGTGATGAGCACGATCGAGCCTCTGCTCGCCGTGGCGAATCCGTGTTCACAAAGATTGGATGCGCGGCCTGCCACGTTCCCAATTTGGGTCCCGCCAATGGTCTCTACAGTGACCTGCTGCTACACGACATGGGAAAGGGGCTTTATGACCTCGATGCAGCAGAGCCTTACGTCCTGAGCCAGAAGGTGGTCACCGAGAGACGCAAACCGGAAAACCGGAGTCGGAGTATTGCGATTAGCAACTACTACGGAAGTCCAACGGCGTTGGATGATTACATTGTCGATTCGCCAATTCCGTACCAGATTCGGCTAACCGCACCACGTGGTTCGTACAAGACGAGCGATTTCATCAGCAAACAAAAGTTCACCGACTCCGAGATTGCCACGGCCAGGCAAGTCGAAGCGGTCCGTCAATCGGCACTCACGAAATTCGACTTGCCGAGTCGAAGTTCCGGCAGTTATGGAAAGTCAAAGGTGAGTGAGTCGGTCAAGTCGCGACTTTCAAAGTCACGCAAGAACACAAGCCTATCGATCACTGATCTCGCCTCGAAAAGTGAAAGCGTCAATGAATTCTCCAGACGCCCAGCGCCAAGCATTGGTGCCGGGCGATCGAAATCGAACGAGCACTGGGAATTGGGGATCCGACGAAAATTGTCACCCTCCGAGACATCTCAGGAATGGCGAACACCGCCTCTTTGGGGACTTCGTGATTC
>JBPCVD010000578.1:0-3198 GCA_051010815.1 Rubripirellula sp. | reverse complement strand
ACATCGGCGATATCGGCTTGCTCGGGTGCAAAGTTGAAAAAGGTGATGACATGGTTGAGGGGTATCACATTCATCTCGGCGGCGGATGGGGACAGCGGCAGGGGATCGCGAGACTGCTATTCGAGTCCATTGCGTTCGAAGAGGTCAAACCACTGTTGACCGCCATTATCGGCGGATACATGGCCCATCGAAACGACGGCGAGTCCTTCGTCAATTTTGTATCGCGGCATAGCGACGATGAACTGAGATCAATGGTGGCAGTCGCAACGTGATGCCGCTGAGTCTATGCCAACAAGAGTTTCGTAACACAACCAACGGACGCGGTTACGCCGCGTATGCAAGATGAGTAGCTTCATTCCTGATACCGCCCCATTTTCCGAAGAACAGCGGGCATGGCTGAATGGATTCTTTTCCGGACTGATGGGGATTCAACCTGGCGCCTCTGCAGGAGCGATGCTCGAAGCAGCAGGTATCTCGACTGATGCGATACCTGGAATCGCGGAAGCCGAAGAGGAAGAAGATCAGCCCTGGCATGACTCGGCGTTACCAATTGTGGAACGCATGGATCTAGCGGAAGGTAAACCACTAGAGCGAAAACTCATGGCAGCGATGGCGCAGCTAGATTGCGGATCTTGTGGATACATTTGCCAGTCCTACGGCGAAGCGATTGCAAGTGGAGAGGAAACCAATCTGACCCTTTGTAGCCCAGGTGGGAAAGAAACTAAGCAAATGATCAAGCAGCTGGTCAAAGATCAGCAACCCCAAGCACAATCCGGTAGCAATGGAAAAGATGTGACAGCGACAAGTGCGTGGTCGCGGAAGAATCCATTCACTGCGAAGCTCGTCGAGTCGCGGTCACTCAACGGGGAGGGCTCCGCGAAGGACACTCGACATGTGGCGATCGATCTCAATGGGTCCGGTTTGAAATATGAAGTTGGTGACGCGTTGGGAGTCTGTCCAACGAATTGCTCGGAGCTGGCGGTTCAGGTGATTGATCGGATCGTTGCCGACTCTGATCTGGCTGTCGACACTCCGTTGGGTTCAAGAAAACCCTTGCTTCAAGCGTTGATGGAAGACTGCTGCCTCAAGGACCCGAGCGACGATTTGGTGGAGTTGCTTTCGAATCGTACCGGCTGCGGCGATGCGAAGGTCGAGTTAAGTCGGATGATCGAAGAGGGCGTTCACGACGGCATTGATGTCTTGGAGCTTCTGGAATTGGCGGGCGATGCCCCTCTGACGGCAACCGAGTTTATCGGTACGCTCGAGCCTCTGAATCCGCGGCTCTACTCTATCGCCAGCAGCATGAAGCAAGTTGGAGCGGAGGTGCATCTCACGGTTGGCAAAGTAACCTTCGATCGTGAGGGACGGCAACGAAAGGGTGTGGCCAGCACGATGTTGGCGGATCGTGTCACTGCGGGCGAGGATGTGCGAGTCTTCGTGCAGCCCAACCACGGCGGGTTCACGACCCCTGATGATCATGACACGCCGATGATCATGGTGGGGCCGGGGACTGGCATTGCGCCGTTTGTTGCCTTCCTGCAAGAACGTGATCAAGCCTCCGCCCCAGGGTCGAATTGGCTGTTCTTTGGTGATCAACACGAAGCCACGGATTTCTTGTACCGAGATCAACTCACCGAGTACGTTGATCGTGGCGTCCTCGATCGACTTGATACGGCATTCAGCCGC
This sequence comes from Rubripirellula sp., assembly GCA_051010815.1. GTDB lineage: Bacteria > Planctomycetota > Planctomycetia > Pirellulales > Pirellulaceae > Rubripirellula. Next base: position 1,512 of record JBPCVD010000578.1, on the reverse strand, counting down.
GACGGAGACGCGAAAGTCTACGTGCAGGATCGAATGCGCGAGCGGGCAGCGGATCTATGGGGCTGGCTGCAGAAGGGAGCGCATTTCTATGTGTGTGGCGATGCGTCGAGGATGGCGAACGACGTCCATCTCGCTCTGTTGGAAATCATCGGCGAAGAGGGGAAAATGAACATGGCGGACTCCGAACGCTACGTTTCCGAGATGGCGACCAGTGGTCGCTACGTGCGAGACGTCTACTAGTCGAAGACCCCGGTCGTTAGCGTTTCAGGTTGATCGGGTAGGACGGTTTTGGTGATCGCCGACTCGTCCGCTGACATAAGAATTCCCATCGATGAAGAAACGTAATCGCAGTTTCTTGCAGCGAGTGACACCGATTCGTTGTGTGGAGGTTACGTTCGAAAGCGTGATGTCGTCTTGAAGGATGCGTACATCACACGGTCCTAGTAAGTCTGCTTGGTCGAATCTTCGGTCGATATCCAAGGCTTGGCAGAGCATCGCGGGCCCTCGTGTCAGTCTGTGAAGTTCTTGGTGCCCGCGGTTGGTCTTCATTCTCGATAGCCCCCAGACGGGCTCGATCGCGCGAATCAGCACCGCGCTCGCCACGCCTTCTGCCTCGGTGACGGCGTTCAAACAGTACTTTGCATGAATCGGATAGACGTAGATCGTGCCGGGTCTGCCAAACATCGCAGCATTGCTGGGCGTCTTTCCTCGTGAACTGTGGCTAGCCAAATCGTCGCGGGACAAATAGGCTTCGGTCTCGACAATGCGGCCGCCGATCCAAGATTTTTGGGATCGTCGGATCAATGGCTTTCCGAGAAGCTCACGCGCAACGATCGATGGATTGCGATCAAAAAAGTCACGAGGTAGTCGGTTTCGGACGGAGGGCAATTTCATCATGAGCAGCGACGATCACGTCTTTCACGCGAGATGGATCATTCCGATTTCGAGCGAACCTATCAACGGTGGTTGGGTGCGCGTGCAACGAGGTCGGATTGTTGAGACCGGTTCGGGACGAGGTCCAACCGGCGACATAGACCTCGGCGACGTCGCATTGTTGCCACAACTGATCAACACGCACACGCATCTTGAGTTCTCGGATTGCCGTTGTCCAATCGGAACACCGGGAATGCCATTGGCTCAATGGATTGGGGAAGTCGTCGCTGCGCGGTCGAGGTCAACCGAATCAAATCGAGATCACGTGATTGAGTTGGGGCTTCAGGAATTGGTTGCCGCCGGAACGTGTTTGGCAGCGGAGATCACGACACCTCCGAGCAACTATGCGGCGACGGAAGGACAACTCTCGCTCGTGACATTTGCGGAGGTGCTCGGATTGAATCAGGAACGAGCAGACGAGAGATTTGCTGCGGCCGACACACATTGTCAATTGGAAGGTGAAGCCGGTATCAGTCCGCACGCGCCCTATTCCACATCGATTGAAGTGATCATGCAGTGCATTGCTTATGCGCGCGATCAGAGACGGCCGCTAGCGATGCATGTGGCTGAGTCACCAGG
>JBPCVD010000577.1:0-4787 GCA_051010815.1 Rubripirellula sp. | reverse complement strand
CCCAACAACGCCTCGAGCAAGCCGCCAAAGATGAACGGCAATTGAATCGTGATCTGGAGCAATCCGACCCCGATGTTCGTGAACAGAAGCGACGTGCTGCCAAGGACCTTGCCAACCTCGCACGTCGTGCCAACAGCGTTGACCAAGCGTTGCTGGACAAAGCCGAACGATCGATTGGCTGGGCCAACATTCCCGAAGCCCGCCCGAAGCTCGATCAGGCTCGCCAGCAATTGCGAGACGCGGTGAAACAGGCAAACGAAATGGGTGGCGAGAAAGCGTTGCTTCGTGACATGAAAAAGACCGCCGATGACATGTCGGAAGCGATCCAACAAGCCAACGAGGCGCTGAAAGAGGTCGAGAAAGATTCGGACGACGCGACAGACGAAGACATCCACAAAGACGATGCGAGTCGAAACCGTGCCAAGTCGCAGTTGGAAGGTTTCGCTAGAGAAGCTCGTTCCCAACAGTTGCGTGATGCGACCTCGGAAAAACAACAATGGTCGGGGGCAAAGCGGGACGCCGACCGCCGCGTGACTCAGGCCAAGAGCCAGAAGCGGAACGCCGAGAACCGCAAGCGGCAGATAGAGTCTCGGATAAAGCGTGAGGAAAAGAATGCAGATTCATTAAAACGACAGATGACTGAATTCGAGAAACAGATCGCAGCGGCTGAAGCGATAGAACAAGCCGCGCGATCGACATCAACTTTTGCCAGTGAGAGAGAGAAGGCCGCTCAACAGCGTGAGCAGGCAACCAAGAGTCAGAAATTGCCTGCGCTGAATGAAACGAATCCGGCAGCCGAACTTGCCTCTCGCATGACGGATCAAGCGCAACAAGAATTGCAACAAATTCAGGACTCGCTTCGAAAGCTCGCAGATCAAGTCGAGATCGAGGAACAACTTCGCGCCCCCAAGGCGCAGGCGGAAGCGTTGGTCGATCGACAAGAGCGTATCGAACAACAAGTGGACGATGCGACGCAGCAATTGCGTCGGGCAGCACGACACGAGGAACGACTAGGACAAGAGGAGCTGTCGCAGCAGTTGGACGCTACTGCCGATGCGATTCAGCAAACGGCCGCCGAAGCTGCGTCGGAGGCGACCCAAGCCTTGGAACAAGCTGCTGAAGCTTCCACCAACACACCCGAGGCAAGCCGCAGTGTCGCTCAAGCGTCCGAGACGATCGAGCAAGTCGCCCAACAATTGGCCCAGTTGATCAATGGGACGATGCCGCCGGAGAACGCGGAGGCCATGACGAGCCAGCAGGGAGAATCCAGTCCAGGCCAGGAGCAAGCGGAACAGATGGCTCGCACCCTGGACGAACTTGACCGTGCTTTGGCCGAGTCGCAACAAGGCGCTCAGGAAGGGGACGCATCGCAGCCGGGCGAACCTCAACCAGGTGAACCACAACCGGGCGAGTCACAGCCGGGACAGCAGCAAGCTGGTCAGCCGCAAAATGCGGCCGACGCATCACCGACGCTTGCAGATGCAATGGAATCTCAGGCCCAACAAGCAGCCCGTCAACGGCAGGAGCAAATGAATCCCACACAACCACAATCCAGTTCCAATCCGGCAAGTGAACCGGGATCGGAACAGGCAATGCCGGATGGGGGCCGTATCGACATTGGTAAGGTTGATCGCAATGGGGATGAATGGGGCCAGCTTCGGGAACGTCGCACTGACGACGACACCGAAAGTCGATCTGCTAAAGTGGCACCACAATATCGACGTGAGATTGAAGCTTACTTCCGGGCAATCGCCAAACGTGCTGCCGAGAAATCGGAGTGATACCATGGAACGGCAACAAAACCTTGAACGTGTCTGCTCTCGGCGACGATGCATGCTGAGCTTGGCTTCAGTCAGCATCGCTCAACTAGCGGCCAGAAATCTGACCTTGGCTCAAGAGGCTGATAGCGGGGGCGAATCACCCTCTTCGCTTTATTTGTCCGACGACATCGATCGTGCCGTCAACTCCGGAATCAAGTTCCTGGTCGAGACGCAGCGAGAAAATGGTGCCATCGCGGACCGCGGTCACGAGGTCGCAATGACTTCGCTTGCGATCATGGCGATGGCCTCGATCGGCTCTGAACCTCAACCGCATTCAAAAGCGGGAGTCACGATGACTCGCGCGATTGACTTCGTCTTGGATGCGAAGCATCAGGACTTGCAGGGATACTTCGGCGCCAGAGACGGCTCGCGAATGTATGGCCACGGCATCACCACCTTGATGCTGACGGAAATCTTGGGCATGGGATCGACGATTGAGCAAAATGAACGTATTCACCGGGCGTTGGTCGAAGCGCTCAAGCTGATCCTGTCGGCGCAGAAGATTTCGAAGTCGGACAAACTGCAAGGTGGTTGGAGGTACACACCGACCAGTCGTGATTCAGATCTCTCGGTTTCGGTGTGGCAGCTAATGGCGCTGCGTTCCGCAAAAAACGATGGTCTCGATGTCCCTGGCGAAGCCATTGACGATGCCGTTCGATACTTGCGGTACTCCTACGCCTCGCCTCTCAACCGCGATGGCACTCCGCGAGAAAAGGTCAGCGGGTTTAGCTACACACCGGGCACGCATCATCCATCGTTCACGATGTCAGCCGCAGGACTCCTGGCAATGCAAGTTTGCGGTCACTACGACTCTCCGCTCGTCAAAGGAGCCTCGGAGTGGTTGCTGCAACACCCTCCAAAACAGAACGAACGATTCTTCTACTACGGCGTTTACTATTACGCCCAGGGGATGCATCAGGCGGGCGGAAAGTTCGCGGCTCGAGCCGACAAGCTCGTACCGGAATTGCTGCTTGATTCGCAGCGAAGCGACGGTGCTTGGCTGGCGAGAGGGGGCGAGGAGCGAAACGTCGGTTCAGTCTACGCGACAGCGCTCGCCATCCTTAGCCTGAGCGTTCGGTATCACTACCTGCCGATCTATCAGCGTTAGCTACAGTTGGAAGCGAACAGAGCACGCGCGACCTTAGCCCGGCCGATCCACTACTTGCTTTGCCGATTTTGCATCCAGAACGCGTACTCTTGGACCGTGATCCTGCCGTCACGGTCTCCGTCTGCAGCAACTGGACTCATCAGCATCTCTTGCCACTCTGATGCCGTCAGGGCGCCGTCCTTGTTCTTGTCATAACGACCCACGATTCGCTGTCCGACTTTAACATACTTTTCATCAGCCTTTCCGCCCGCAACCATCGGTGTTTCAGTCGACGGCGAAGCCGAAGAGGTCGAGGATGTCGATGCCGAGGATCCAGAGACCGCTTTCGAAGCCATGGCGGCTTGCTGTCTGGCGCCGCCCTTCTCAACTTTGCGAAGTGCTTCCTCGGCGGTAATCACGCCGTCACGATTGAAGTCGGAGTCAAAAAACTCGGACACCACGTCGTCGTTCCACTCACTCGCAAATTCCGACATCGAGACCTGTCCGTCTCCGTTGGCATCTTTGTCGGTGAAGAAACCTGGCAACCCTTCCGGAAGCGAACGGGAACTGGTCGCTCGATAAGATCGACGCCCGTTGAAAACATCCGGGATTTCGACCGATTCATCTTCGCCGCGCGAACGGCGGCGATCATCCTGCTGACTCTTCGCTTCTTCTTCGCCTGTGCGACGTCTCGCGTACCGAACCGCCAGTTCACTCACCGATAGCTTGCCATCACGATTACGATCAAAATCCATCGGATTGCCCGCGAAGCGACTCGACAACTCACCTTTCGTCAAGAAACCGTCGGAATTGCGATCGTAGCGACGCATGCGTTCGGCTGCTTCGCGTTCATCCGCTGGGGTCACTTCAACAGCCAACATCTCAGCTGTCGCTCCAAAGCCCATCAATGGCGTCGGTTCAACAACCTCGCCAAATCCGGGAACCAGCAGTTCCGGCATCAAGGCGTCGTCGGCTGCGGATGAAGTGTCGCCACCACCTCCGCGATCAGAACCTCCCGAATCACGTCCGCCACGCATTGCGGAAAAGGCGTCCGTGATCTTCTTCAAAGGAATGGGCTGGCCCGCCTTGATGCTGGGATCGCTCTGGGCCATCCGTGAAATGATGAATTGTGCCGGACCCTGTTGCTCACTCGGATCGATGACGCCATTTCCGTTCGCGTCGAGGCGACTCAAGAATGCACTTGGATCACCGCCACGGCTGGAAAAGCCTCCTCGTCCACCCGCATCTCCACCTGGAGGACCGCCACCACGACCGCCGAAACCGCCTCGACTAGCATCGCCGCCGGGAGCGCCACCGCCTCGACCTCCGCCGAAGCCACCTCGACCGGTATCGCCGCCGCCACGTCCGCCGAAACCGCCACCCCGATCACTGCCACCGCGGCCAGGGGGCTGAGCGGACAATGTGGCCGACAGCAGGAGAGAAAGTGCCAAAACCGACAGGGATCGCGTTGTATTCATGTCGTTAAAACACTTCTGCGAGAATAGAGTTTCGCTGTGGAGCCGAGACCTGACCCGAAACTAGTCGAAATATCGCGCGTGATGACTTCCGTTCGGGTCTATCCGCCAGTTTACCGGCGGAACAAGCTGCTCCTGCCGATATTTCCGCCCTCGGACCCCTGACTTGCAAATGCCGACCGACGACGCGACCACCCTTTCCGATCTGAAACGATCGGTATCCGATTTCGTTCGCGAGCGAGACTGGGAACAGTTCCACGACCCCAAAAACCTCGTGATGGCGATGACGTCGGAAGTTGGCGAACTCGCGGACCTATTTCGTTGGGTGGACAGTCAACGTTCGCTTGAACTCGCAAAGTCCGCGGAATACTCGTCGCAGGTCGCTCAAGAATTGGCGGATATCGT
>JBPCVD010000576.1:0-2556 GCA_051010815.1 Rubripirellula sp. | reverse complement strand
TCGCTGCCGCCTGGGATCTTACCTTTCCACCACATGATGGTCGGTTCGCGGTAACCACCCTCAAACATCGTTCCTTTGCCTTCACGCAGCGGTGTTGCTTGTCCCGAATGCGTGCCATAGGAAAGCCAGGGGCCGTTGTCACTGGTAAAGATGACAAGCGTGTTACGCTCAACGCCAATGTCTTCGATCGCACCGAGTACTTGGCCAACGGACCAGTCGACCTCCATGACCACATCGCCAAAGATCCCGGCGCCACTTTTGCCGCGGAATGCTTCGGATGCGTAGAGCGGCACATGAACCATTGGATGCGGAAGGTACAAAAAGAATGGCGTGTCCGCGTGATCCTTGATAAAGCCCACTGCACGCTTGGTGAACTCATTCGTCATTTGCTCCTGGTCTTCCGGTTGCATGTCATCGTTGACGATCGAGACCCCCGATTCCTTCGTAGCACGGATCATTGGCAGCGCGGCCCAGGGAATCGTCGCATTCGGATCCTTGGCTCGCTTTGCCAGCGCCGCGGGATGCAAGGGCCACATGTCATTGCTGTAAGGGATTCCGTAATACTCATCGAAGCCATGATTTGTCGGCAAGAATTTTGGATGATGCCCGAGATGCCACTTCCCGAATGCAGCAGTTGCATAGCCCTTGGATCGACAGAGTTCGGCCAACGTCAGTTCATTCTCATTGATTCCAGTGTCGGACTTGGGTCCCAAAGCCCCACGAATTCCAACGCGTGTGTGATAGCACCCAGTCAGCAATGCCGATCGAGATGCAGAGCAGACTGCCGAAGAGACGACAAAGTCACGAAAGACTCGGCCCTCCCTTGCCATGCGGTTTAGATTTGGCGTCTGGTAGCTGTTGCGCCCGAAGGGATTGATGTCGGCGTACCCCATGTCATCAATGAAAATGACGACCACATTGGGCGGTACAGAATTCGGATCGGCAGCGGGTTCCGCTGCCTGGGCACTGCTCACGGTCGCCCAACATGCGATGACGATACTCAGCGATCGGAACAATGACGAATACGGGCGAAGTAGATTCATGGTGACCTGGAATTGAAATCGAGGCGGGATTGCAGCGTCGATTGTAGCAGAGCGATCACGAAACGATGCCGCCCCAAAGATTGTCACGCGAATCGCGCGAAGACATCCGATGCCGTAAAAGGACTCGCCAATCAGACCCAGCAAGCGCAACGAGAGAGACTCGCCAATGTCGCATCCGTGACGATTCTCTTGGCAGCGACGTTGAGGGTGAATTGGCGATACGCTGTGTCTGATCACATTCGATATGCTTGAAGAACGAATCGGCTTGATCAATGATGGCCGGCCTTGGGCGGTGCGGATGCAGGGTGCCGAGAGGCATCCTGCCACTCAACGGACATGCCTCATGCGCTGCGATGAATCCCGAATGAAACAGAATCCGTTTGAACCGTCCTTACCGCTCACGAAAAGTTCGGAGGCCGTTGCCGAGCGGTCGCCACGATCCGCGCGTCGCTGGGCCGCCGGAACGATTGCGTGCATCGGCTACCTGTTGGTGGGTAGTGCGATCTTGTTCATCTTTGGAAATGCATTCCATTGGATCCAGAGCACGCATCCTGCGCCGGTCAAAGCATTGATGTGCTTCGTTATCGCGGCCTTCGGTGCGGTTCCCGCCGCGATCGGCTTCGCGCTGCAGAGATATTCGAGAGGCGTGCTTCGACGCGGGGAACCATTGATCGATTCGCTGTGAAAAGAGAATGTTTCGCGATCAATTGAAAACTAAAACCAACTTCTGAGAACCCTCTGGGGGCATTGTCCGAACGGTACGAATCATGAGTAGATCGCCAGCAAGCACTTCCAAGTCATCATTCGCTTAGGAAACGAAGTGCGCGAAACAAAGTTGCTGATTGAAACTCACTGCCGCCCGCGTGTTCATCGCATCGGATTACCAAAGCGTTACGATTCAAAAAGCGATCGTAATTGCGTCAACAAGAAACAATGCCTGCCGATCGCTCGCCCTGACAAAGGTTTGTGGTAAGTCGGAACTGAACCCATCTAGATCTGCTCGTCAATCACCGAGTCTGCTACCTGGCGATCCATCTTGACTTCGAAGCGGATTCAGTGGGCTATGCAGCTCGGGACCTCTGGCTGGTGGAAGAACGAGTTCTTCGGGAAGCATGTTGGGGGAATCGAGATTGATGGTCACTTTGAAGCTCATCGTTTTTGAATCGAGCACAACCTTCCAGCTAAGTTTGCGTTCGAAGCGATCGAAGGCAACGGTCACGATCGAACCAGGACACTTCGCGATCTCTTTGAGTTGTTGGTTGACTGCCGAAGTGCCTCCGGAAAAGCGTAGTGTTGAAACGGCGTTCACGGAAACTCCATCAACGAATTTGCAGCGTTCGTTTGCCAGAGCGGATCGCACCTGCTTTTGCGCGGCGTCCGGATAGCTCGTGGAGAGCGGAACACTGGCCGCCGAAGGAAGCTGAACGCGAATCGCATGTGCGGTGCTGGCCAGAGACGAGATCAAGATCAGAAAGAATGCGACTGTAGAGATCCGGCTCAGTCGAGTCATTGG
>JBPCVD010000575.1:0-7097 GCA_051010815.1 Rubripirellula sp. | reverse complement strand
TTCAATCCGCTCGGCTAACGATGCAATTCCTGGGCAGATGTCCGGTTGTCGGCAGGTCACCCGGTGATTGGCGAGGTCGCCCGGTGATTGGCGAGGTCGCCCGGTATTGAGCAGGTCGCTCGGTATTGAGCAGGTCGCTCGGTATTGAGCAGGTCGCCGGGTATTGAGCAGGTCGCCGGGTATTGAGCAGGTCGCCGGGTGTTGGGCAGGTTACCCGGTGATTGGTGAGGTCGCCCGGTGTTGGCGGGGTCGCGGCCGGTGGAGATCAAGTCGGAACGCGTGGCTTCAGTGCCAAGTCGCTGTAGGGCAGGGTTCGGTGCGGAGCCCCATGGGCGAGCTTGGTTCGTAGACGGCTCTTCGCGATGCAGTGACGGCTTTCTGAGAGTCGAGGCTGAATCACCTGTCTTTCCGTTGCCAGGGCGACTGAATCGTGGTGTGGGCAGAGGGGCTGCTTTCGTGGCGGCTCGTCTCGCTTGATTCCCGCGGCTCTGCGTCCAGGCATGAACGGGCCAACTATCGGAATCGTTCCCAGGCTGCATTGGCTTCCGCGAGACGATCTCGGGTGCGAAGCCACGGAGTTCGCATTGCCGGGGCCTGCCAAAGGTCTGTCGCGGTCTGCCAACAGTCTGATGATGGCCCTACCAACAGTCTGATGGCCCTACTAACAGGATGAGGCGTTGTCTTTGGGGCATCCTGGGCCAGGGACGCAGGGCATTCGCATCGAGGCGGAATGGCTAGAAATCGCTGGGCGTGAGAACCCCAGGAATGACGCTGGTCGACTTTATCGATGTCAAGGTCAGTTTCTTGTGAAACCAGTCTTGTTTCACCGTTGGAGATTCTCCTACTTTCCCACTCATCGAGCGATTCATTGGGAATCGACCTTTGTTCGCTTTCTCTTTAGAGAGCATTCCCCGTGGGAAGGATTCTTTGCGTGGTTAACCAGAAGGGAGGCGTTGGCAAAACAACCACCGCCGTCAATCTTTCTGCTGCCCTCGCCCTGGCTGGCCAGCGTACGCTGTTGCTGGACATGGATCCTCAGTGCAATGCCACGACATCCTTGGGTTTGGAGCCGACCGACGGACACGCCCTGGTGAGCGACGAGTCGCTCTCGGCCTGCGTCGTCGATTCTGATCAGGAAGGCCTCGCCGTGTTGCCCGGTAGTCGGACGTTTGATGACGTGGACCGCCTGGCTGGTGGTGGGGAAAAAGAGTCGGGCCGCGTGCGAAAGCACCTGGACGACGTAATGGAACAGTATGACTTTATCCTGATCGACTGTCCGCCGAGCGTTGGAGCGTTGACGCAGACGGCTTTGGCAGCGAGCACGGAAGTCTTGATGCCCATCCAGTGCGAGTACTTCGCCATGGAGGGGCTGACGCAATTGATTCAGACAATTAAGCGGGTCATCGTCGCAACCGAAGGTCGGCTGACCTTCGGCGGGATTCTATTGACGATGTATGATCCCCATCTTGAGCTCACACGCGAGGTCGATGAAGAAGTCCGAGACTTCTTCGGCGATATCGTTTTTGATAGCGTCGTGCCGAGGGATGTCTCGCTGAGCGAGGCTCCTAGTCATGGCCAAACCGTGTTTGGATACGCCCCGCGTTCTCGTGGTGCGTTCGCCTATACCCAGCTGTGCATGGAGGTGCTTCAGCGTGACTAGTACTGCAACCACAAAAGACCGACGATTGGGCAAAGGACTTGCCGCGTTGCTTGGGACGCCTCTGGACGAAGACGGCAATCCGATCGAGGGTGAGGCCGCCAGTGGTATCGAAACGCTGGAGTTGTCGGTCGACGAGATCGAGAATAATCCGTTTCAGCCTCGTCGTGAATTTAATCATGACGAGATCGCCTCGCTCGCCGAGAGCATCAAGAATCATCAGCAATTGCAGCCGATTCTTGTGCGTGTCGTCGAGGGGCGATATCAGCTGATCAGTGGCGAGCGGCGATTGCGGGCGACCGCGCATGCCGGGCTGTCGAGGATTCGGGCTGAGGTTCGAGAGGCTGACGATCGCCTGGTTGCCGAGTTGGCGATCATCGAAAACTTGCAGCGCAAGGATTTGAATCCGATCGAAAAGGCGTTGTCGTTCAAGCGGTACATCCAAGAGCACAAGTGCAAGCAGGATGACCTGGCACGACGGCTAAGCATTGATCGCAGCACGATCGCAAACTTGATGCGGTTGCTCGAGCTTCCTCAGCAGATCCTCGACTGGCTGACCGCCGGTGAAGTGAGCGCCGGTCATGCTCGTGCCTTGTTGCCGATTGGTGATGAAGAGATTCAGATCCGCACGGCTGGCAAGATCATGGAAGAGCGCTGGAGTGTTCGCGCCACCGAGAGTTATGTCTCCGGCTTGTTGAAGTCCGAGGAAGATAACGAGACCGGGAAGAAGGTCGTGAATGCGACACGTCAAAAACGTCGTGAGATTTCTCCGCACATCGAAGCGATGCAGCAGGAAATGCGAATGATCTTTGGGACCAAGGTGGAGATCAAAAGCTCTGCACGTGGTCGAGGAAAGATCACGATTCATTTCACCGATGCGGATGAGTTTGAGCGTTTGCGCGAGGTCCTGTCAGAGACCGCTCCGCGTCCTCAATTGAAGATCGCTGGGTAAGTTTCCTGCGGAGTTTCACGCGGCACTCTCCGGTGGGCTCGCAGCGAATCGATCGAACCAATGAGGGCTCAGCTTCGGCTGGGCCCTTTTTTCTTGGCTGGTTGGTCTCGGCAGAATTTCGCGCAGCGGAATAGTAGGAGATCGCGGCCGAGCCTTGGTCGTGCCGTCTTTTCGCGAAGAAATTGTCGGGCGGGTGCGGCTGAATTAGGCTAGCTGAACACCCATCGAGGCATCGGCGTACAGGTGGACAGTACACTGCGTCAGCTTCGACCATCTCTTCGCTCAAGCTTCCAAACTCATGCCACTCGGTCATGCCCGATCTGATGTCTCGCGTACCGATCGGACGATCGGTGATGGCGTTTGGGGGATGCCGCTGGGGCGAATTGGACGGCTTCGACTCTCGCTTTCCTATACCGTCTTTTTCGCACTCGCGATTCTTGTGTTGGTCGTTCTGAATGTCTCGCGGCAACCAGGCAATGCAGATCTCCCTCGCGCGGCGCTTTGGGGCACGGTCTTCTGGTTGAGTGGCTGGCTTGTCCAGGGCGTCGTCTATTATTGGGTCGCTCGCATGCTCGGTCGTCGGATGAGCGTTTTGACGATTGGTTTGCTTGGCGTAGAAACGAGCCCCGTTCGCTGGCCGGCACGCAACGCGTTGATTGTGTCCATCGCAACTTTGACGTCACTGTTGGTTCTGGGTGGTTTCTACCGATTGGTCGAAGGTGGGTTTCAGATGCCCGTCTTGTCACAGCCGGGCGAGCCGATTTGGAAGCTTCCCAGCATCGGTTTGGGAAAGCTCGACTCAATTTGGCAGACCGCCACATGGCTCTGTTTCGTGCAGGTGTTGGGGCAGTTGTATCCGCTTCCCCGGTCTCTCGGCCGTCAGATCTTCGCAGCACTTGCCAGCACTTGCGGCAGGAAATTGGATCCCACCTCGAAGGCTTCCTTGTTCCGTCGCTGCCTCGACTCGGTGGCCGTCGTGAGCCTGCTGTTTGCGATCTGGATGTTGATGGCGGACCAGGATGTGGCCGGCGCAGAATGGCCCTTCTTCCTGGTGTTGTCCCTGCTGTTGTGGATTTCGACTCGGAACAGTGATGCGGTTCAGGTCATGGAAGGTTTCCAGGTGGAACAAGGGATTCCTCCGCAAGCGGATGTGATCCAAGAGGTTCGCGAGGTTGTGCGTCGACGACAAGGTTGGCGACGGCTGAAACGGGCCCATCGGATGGAGCAGGGTGAAGCGGTTGATGCCGAGCGGCTGGACGAAATTCTGAATCGATTGCATCGGGAGGGGATCGAGTCCTTGAATACGGCCGACCGACGCATTTTGGAAAGAGTCAGCGAGAACCTGCGAAAACAGCGCGAGAGCGATCCGCCTGAACCGGGAACGACGGGCTGAAATCCGTCGGTTCAGAACCCACAGCCGCAGGGCTTCTGATTAGAATTCTCACTCTTAACGAATGAGGAATTGCCCTGTCGAGGTTCAGGATGCGACGATCGCTGTTTGTGTTGGGGATGTTTTTGTGCTTGGCGGTCGGTCACGACGCCCTTCACGCATCTGCTCAGGATACGCCCAATCCGGGCGAGGCCGCTGAGACAGTCGGCGACGGCAATTCGGATTCAGCGACGGCGAACGAAGCCGAGGCTAGCGAGGATTCGGCGGCGGCCGCATCGGGAGGCGATGCGGATGATTCCAGCGTGTCGGCGCCGCTTGATGAGTCGGCAAGTGACGAGTCGACCGCCAGTGATTCGACCGCTAGTGGCGACTCAGCAGGGGGCGAGGCATCGTCGTCGAGCAGTTCCGATGTCGACATGGTGCCGGTGTTGCTGCTGGTGATCGGGATCGTATCGGTCCTCGGCATGATCATCGGACTGAAGCTGAATGCGTTCTTAGCATTGATCATTTCGGCGTTGATTGTGAGCTTGGGCGTCGGTCTCGTGAATGGCGAGGATGCTGGCAGTCGGATGGGGGCGGTCGTGCAGGGTTTCGGCGGCGCTGCCGGCGGGATCGGTATCGTCATTGCGATGGCGGCGATCATCGGCAAGTGCATGCTGGATAGTGGAGCGGCCGACAGGATTGTTCGGAGCGCTGTGGGGGTCACTGGCGAAAAGAAGGCCTCGCTCGGGCTGATGTTCAGTGGCTTCGTCTTAGCAATTCCGGTCTTCTTCGACACCGTGTTTTACTTGCTGGTGCCGCTGGCTCGCAGTTTGTATCGCCGAACCAACAAACACTATTTGCGTTACTTGATGGCGATCGCCACGGGTGGCGCGATCACTCACACATTGGTTCCTCCGACGCCCGGCCCGCTGTTGGTCTCGGCCATTCTGGGTGTCGAAATTGGAATGATGATGATGGTGGGAACCATGGTTGCGATCCCCGCAGCGGTTGCCGGTTTGATTTTTTCGGTCGTGGCCGATCGCGTCATGCCCGTTGTGATGCGACCGCTAGGCAACGGCGAGGAAAAACACGAGGCGTTGTCGGAAGATCAGTTGCCTTCGCTTTGGGTATCACTGCTGCCAGTCTTGCTACCGGTGGTTCTGATTGGTGCTGGGACGTTGGCGATGACCATCGCTGATCGCGAGGACCGCGGGCAGTTGATGGTGGAAGACATTCAGGATTATGGTCAGCTGGCCACGATGTTTGTGGATGCGGATCCGAACACGCCTGCCGGACGCGTCATCACCAGCACTCGATTGTCCGACGCGGACCGAGCGATTCTGCAAGCTCCCGCGACGACGGAAGACCAGAAAGCGAAACAAGTGGCATTGATGAACCAAGCCTTGCTGGATGAAGGGCTCTATGACGAACGAGCATTCCTGGGCGTTCCGCTATCGGATATCTCTAAGTCCAAGCTGAAGGCAAACCAATTGCGGATGAAGCCCGTCGATCGGCGGCGGATGAATCGCGCTTTGCTAGAAGACGCCTATCCAGACCTGATTGTGCGTCACGAGTGGGATACGCCGAAACGAAAGCTCTCCAATCGTCTCGCGCTATGGAGCAATGCAAACTTTGCTTTGATGCTTGCCGCCATCGTTTCGATGTTGACGTTGAAATACGTGCGATCGCTCTCGTGGCGAAGTCTTAGCGAAGATGTTGAGGAATCGCTGATGAGCGGTGGTGTGATCATCCTGATTACCGCTGCCGGAGGAGCGTTTGGCGCGATGCTGCAAGACACGAACATTAGTGGCACGATCAAGGATTACTTCTCCGGAGCGGGGGCTTCCGGTGTCGCGCTGTTGTTGCTCGCTTGGGGGATCGCAGCCGTTCTGAAAGTCGCTCAAGGAAGCAGCACGGTTGCGATGATCGTCGGAGCGGGAATGATGTCGGCGATCATTGGAGACGCGAAACCCGAATTCAACATGGTTTACATCGCCACGGCAGTCGGCACCGGATCGCTGATGGGCAGCTGGATGAATGACAGCGGCTTCTGGGTGTTCACCAAAATGGGCGGACTTACCGAGGGTGAATCGCTCCGCAGTTGGACACCGTTGTTGATGGTGCTTTCGATCGTTGGTTTGGTCATGACCATTGTGCTTAGCCAGACGTTGCCGATGAAGGCTAGCCTATGATCGGTCGTGGCAACACTGATGAACGCAGCACGATGACGGCTGGCTGCGTGATGGCCATTGGGTCGGCCCTTCTGACCTGCCTGATGCTGTACATCAACGGTTCGCTTGTCATGGCCGTGCTGACGGCGATGGCGCGATCCGGCCCCGCCTGGGCGAGCAACCCGCAGTTTTCGCAATTCATGTTGTTTCTGGTGCCTGTGATCTTGGTCATCGCCGAATGGACGATGATTGATTATGTCCGCACGCGATTTGTGCGCCGCGAAGATTGACGCTCGCCAGCGAGCCGCTGAATCCTCTTCTCATCGCAAAGACGAACTTCATGCAGCTCTTTTTGATTCGGCACGCCGAGAGCGAGAATAATGCCAAGCCGATCTACCGGCGTGTGGAGGATCCACCTCTTACCGCGGTGGGGCGGCTTCAAGCAGAGCATCTCGGAGATTGGGTTCAGACACTGAAGTTTGATGTCCTGATCACCAGCCCGGTGCTACGAGCGTTGCAAACGACGCGTCGGATATTCGATCGGACCGGCCAGCACGTTCAGGTTTGGGACAACGTATTTGAAGAGGGTGGGATCTATCGCGGTCACGGGCCCGACGCCACGGAAGGTGGTCCCGGGTTATCTCGCGAAAAGGTGATCGAGCATGTCACGGGCGCCGCTGGTGATTGCACGCTCGATCCGTCAATCGGTGATCGCGGATGGTGGGGGCGGCATCGCGAGTCGAGCGAAGAAGCGGTTGCCAGGGCCACAGAAGTGGTCGGGCGTTTGGCAGCCACGTTTGGCCGAGAGAAACGTATCGTGGTCGCCGTCATTCACGCTGATTTTAAACGCAAGATGCTGAACGAACTCGTCGGCGACGAACTCGATCCGCGGCTCTTTGGCGCTCTCCGTAATACGGGAATCACGAAGCTGGACCTGGAGCAAGG
>JBPCVD010000574.1:0-3169 GCA_051010815.1 Rubripirellula sp. | reverse complement strand
GATGGCCCTCGGTCGGGATCGCATGGAAGCGAAACCACCATTGTTTGCCAGCGATAGGTTCCCGCTGAATCGCAGCAAGCCTTCGCCTGCACGGTCGACACGACTGGACGACCGCCCGCCCATTACTCCGTCGTTGACAATCTGCCACTGCGACGCCGCATTCGAATCCTTAAGATTGAACAACGTTTTCACTTCGCTCACATCACTCGCAGCCACTGATCCCTGAGCTCCTACTGTTGCTGCGCTCAGTGGCAAGTACATCAGAGCAAAGATTGTGCTTGTTAGACGAATCATGAAATTGCCTTCGATCGGGCATTGAGGTGAGGTTGATCTCCTTCTCAGCGTAGCAACCTGTCCAACCGTCGGGACCTTGATGCCGATTTCACTCGCCCGCGGCGCGATCGACTCATTGCGAAATCTTCTCGCCGAGACCAATCAGGTCGTCGAGCGACCTTGCCACACCGGCTTTTTCTAAGTCGACGTATTCAGTCTTTTCGCGCGGACGTTTGTCCAAGGCATTTCGATAGGCCTTGTCGTAATACTCCAGAGCAATCGATGCAAACGTTTTCAAATCGTCGGATTCCAAAGCATCCAATGCAGCCTGATGCCGCAGACCCCCAAGACGTTTCTTGACACGACCAATGGCGTCCGCAAGATCACTTGCTGGGAGAGTTCCATAGTGCTCCATCAAGAATTCGACGCGGCTTGTTCGGTCCGCTTCTACGAACACCGTCGGAGCCTCGCACATCTGCTGCCATACTGCTTGCGGCACCTGAGCCCGTCCAATCGCCTGACTCTCGCCTTCAATCCAAACAGGCTTGCTGGGGTCGAGACATTGCCACTGGACGAATAAGTCGTTCTCGAATTGTTCCACCGTTGGCTGTGCCGGCTGTCCGATCCCGCCGAAGGCCGAACCGCGGTGATTCGCGAGTGCTTCCAGATCGATGATCTGTTCACCCGCATCCCGAAGTTCACCAAGCAAAGCTGTTTTTCCGGCACCCGTGAAACCCGACAAGATCACGATCCGCCTCGGACGCTCGAAGCTCTCATGGACTGCCGTGCGATAAGCCTTGTACCCGCCAGCGATTCGTTGCGGTCTCAACCCACTCCGCAGGGCAAGCCAAGCAAACCCCTCGCTTCGCATTCCGCCTCGCCAACAATGCACGAAGACTCGCTCACCTTCCGAGAACTGCTCGAGCCCCGCGAGAAGGCGATCAGCCTTCTTGCCAACCAACCGCAACCCTTCGGCGATCGCGTCGTTGCGGCCATCGTTTTTGTACATGATCCCGACTCTCGCTCGCTCCTCATCATCGAACAAAGGAATGTTGATGGCGCCAGGAACGTGACCCTTCGTGAATTCACCAGGCGCACGAACATCGATGGTGGGCCTGTCGCCTGAGTCAAAGTAAGTCGCGACATCAATTGTTTCTGAGATAACGCCAACCACATTTCGTAGGAATCTCGTGCTCGCGACAAAGGTTCGCGAGCGTAGGACGCACAGTATATGCAAAGCTTTCTGATTAGTCGCTTGGGCAAGACTTTCATTGATATCTCGACGCCGGACCAGAACATCAACAAACGACTGGGGCGTCGTCTTCCTCACGTCAAACTGGGCTTCAATGTCGTCTCGTCCCGCCGTCCAAGGGCCTCAAACCTGGTTTTGCACCGCAGGTCCTCGGAAACTGCCGCCAAGGATCGCCGCGAGCGATCAAGGAACACACGTCGTTTCGTACCCCGTGCACACCACCGACACAACGGACGGATCCTCCAACATTAGGCGTGACTCCGACAAAGTGTCCAGCGTAAGACAAACGGCACGATCGCTCCTGTCCTTCACCCGATTCGCACCAGTGGGTGGACGACCCTGACCTTATAGCCTGCAACTCGGACTCAGCCTGGGGGCATCTCGACCGCCCCTCTCTCCGGGACGCTAGCCCCCTCGCTCAGAAGCAAATCACTTCACGCGGCACGCCTGAATCGCCGCTACAGATGCAATTGGTCGAGGTCGCACAATCGGCCCGATTATCGCTATCGCAACCCTCTCTTCTCTAACCGCGCAAGCGAATCGTGATTCGCCATTCTCCGCAATCGAATCGTCCGATTTGTCTTGTGCAGACGCTCTTCTTTGAAGGGCACCAACCCACGCTTTGCCTTGTCT
Source organism: Rubripirellula sp. (assembly GCA_051010815.1). GTDB lineage: Bacteria > Planctomycetota > Planctomycetia > Pirellulales > Pirellulaceae > Rubripirellula. The sequence continues at coordinate 1,011 of JBPCVD010000574.1, read as the reverse complement.
CGGCTCCAGCCGCTGATACGGACACGTCGAAAGTTGGTCTGTCGCGAATGCGTCGACTTTGCAGTGCGGACAGCTTCTGACCAGTGCAGACATAACCAACATGTCAGCCAACGGAAAGACTTGCCAAAACTGCCTAAATCGCTCATTTTACAAGTTGCTTTGCTGCGTGCCCGATGGCTCTACAGCTTCCCTCAGGACCGAGGAATCAACTTGTCGCGATCACGAAGATTCGAACTTTCGACAGTGGGTGTGTCACCCACGTGGACGAAGTCCGCGCACTCGGCCTGATGCCGAAAGCAATACTGACTCTATGCCAATTCTTCCTCCTGAACCTGATTGCTACCCAACCGACCTGCTCGATCATGAAGAGCGGTTGAGTGACCCCTGGTGGCTTCTGTACACCAAGAGCCGACAAGAGAAGCAACTGATGCGTCGACTTCGCCAAGTGGAAGTGATGCATTACGCTCCGCAAATCGCGCACCGACGCCGGTCGCCAGCCGGGCGCGTGCGAGTGACCTATGCCCCCATGTTCAATAATTACGTGTTCATGTGTGGCGACGAGGAAGCTCGCTATCAGGCTGTTTGCACTGGTTGCGTTCAAAAGTGTGATCCGATCACCGACGTGGAGCGTTTCGTTAGCGACCTCCGACAGATTCACAACCTGATCAACCTTGGCGTTCCTTTAACAATTGAAAGTCGCCTGGAACCGGGACAGCATGTCCGGGTCCGGACCGGCGCGTTCGCGGGCTACGAAGGTACGATCCTTCGTCGCGAACAAGAAACACGACTCTTAGTCTCGGTCCAGTTCATGGACCGAGGGGTTAGCGTCAAGCTGGAAGACTGCCAGCTTGAAAAAATTGGCTAGCCCAGAATACGCGAGACGTTCGCGACAAATCCCCTCCCGAAGAAGCTTCGTCCTCTGTCCTCCACCCCTCCCCGACTCGTTTTCCTAAATCGCTGCTACTGGCCCGATTCGGAAGCGACTGGACAGCTTCTTACCGATTTGTGCGA
>JBPCVD010000573.1:0-2660 GCA_051010815.1 Rubripirellula sp. | reverse complement strand
GGCGCGAGGACCGAAATGAAAGCGACTCGATCACGCTCCGCCCGTACGATTCGTCCGCAGCCCTTTGCGCTCGTCCCCCAACATTTCGGCTCGATGTTGTTCGATCGGCAGAGAGTTCAATACTTTCCGTTCGATCACGATGCGAGCGAATTGCTCGAGCTTTGGACCCGGGAATCCTGTGACGGAATCATCGGAGAACAAAAAGACGAACAGCGGCGTTCACAAATTGCTGGTTTCGCCGAGCACCTTTTGCGTGAGGGGATTCTCTCCTGCGACGGGCGTCTTGACGCAAAAGTGCTGAAGCCTGCCGCGAATAGTCGGCCGACCACATCCATGGAAACGAAGGAGGCTGAGCGGGTCGGCCAGACTCATCTCACTGGCCCCTTGGTGACCCACGTCGAAATCGTAGGCGCCTGCAACATCACCTGCACTCATTGCTTCGCAGGAGATCTTCCGAGAAATCAAAACCCGCTGACGCTCGACGAACTCGACACGCTGTTTCGCGACCTTGCTTCGATTGGTTGCTTTCGCGTCAGCTTGACGGGCGGAGAACCGCTCCTGCGTCACGACCTTTTCGAAATCATCGACTCTGCCACCAGTCATCAGCTCCACGCCACGGTCACCACCAATGGCACGCTGATCACAAAGGCCGTCGCGGAGCAATTTGGCACCAGGCCCGGAGTCCGAGTCAACTTGAGCCTGGAGGGATCGACTGCAGCGTCCAACGATTCCGTCCGCGGCGCCGGGACATTCGATCAGGTATGTGAAAAGGCGGCGTTATTGCGTCCCTATGCCGACTTCACCATCGGCTTCACCATCACCCGCCAAAACGCTGCAGAAGCGGAAGCATGCGCGTCGCTGGCAAAACGACTCGGCGCACGTGCCGCTGTATTTCGTCCGCTGTTTCCCGTCGGAGTCGCTCAACGTCATCCTTCAATGATGCCGTCGTTCGACGAATATGTGGATACGCTCAAAACGATCGCCGGCTGTGACACGATTGAGTCTCCGGCGTTGGAAGGGAATTCGATGTGTGCCGCGGGTCGACTGCTGGCCAGTGTGTCGGCACAAGGTGACGTCAATGCGTGCGGTTTCTTGGGCGAAAAGTACGCGGTCGAAAACATCCGCAATCGTCTCTTTTCTGAAATTTGGAATGACAGTGATTCCATGCATGAGTTTCGGCATTGCGAGGGTGATGCATCCGATCAAAACGACGGCACGAATCATTTCCAGGGTGGTTGTCGCGCCCGCGCCTTGGCCGCAAACGGAGATGTGAATGCCGTCGATCCGTGGCACGAGCAGTATGAATCCGAACCGCTCCGCCATTTCTTTCCCATCAGCAATCTCAGTGTGACACGTGGCTAAGGGCGAATACGAATCGTTTGCCGAACAAGTGCTTGGCGCCTATCGCCCGGACGAACGGCCTGACGATGCGCTGGTCGTGGCTGACTTCTTTACCGAACACGGCGACTTGCCACTGACCGCATCTGCCCTTGACCGTGCCTACAGCCTGAACCCGAACGACGAATCGGTCGCACTGCGCCGCTCGGAAGTTCTTGAACAATTGGAAGTGATCGAATTTGGGCTACGATTTCGGTACATCCCTGCGGGTTCATTCTTGATGGGATCCGACCAGGGCGATCACGATGAGAAGCCTGTGCATCCGGTTCGACTACAAGGATTCTGGATGGCAGAAATCCCCACGACTTGGGCGACATTTTCTGATCTGCTCGACTGGTCAAAACCGCCCATGAGCCAACCGAAGAATCAAGGGCGGTCTCGATACGGTGGCATGGTCGGACTTGATCTGCGGATGATGTACAGCGGCGTGACGCAGAATCCGGATGAAGCGGAGGTCCGACGAATCGAAATGGAATATGGCGATCTGCGAGCCACCGTTGATCCAAAGTTACACTTGCGACGCCCCATTGAATTCGATGTGCATCCCGTGGTAGCCGTTGCCAAAGATGACGCCATGGAGATGTGCGGAAAGATCTCGAACGGAGACACTCTTTACCGACTCCCCAGCGAAGCTGAATGGGAAAAGGCGGCGCGTGGTGGGCTCGCCGGAAAACGGTACCCTTGGGGTGACGAACCACCGCAGTCAGGCCAATGTGATTTCAACCGGCTTGGCCAATCGTCGATTCTTCCTCCCAAGAGGACGTATCAGAACGGTTACGGACTCTACGGCATGAGTGGCGGCGTCTGGGAATGGACGTTGGACACATACGATAGCCAGGCCTATCGATCGCAACAGGAACAAGTCCCGCTTCACGAAGAGACTCCCGGTTTGCTTGGCAGGCTCGCCACTCGAGTGACGTCGATCTTCACCCAACCCGACCAACGTGAACACGCGTTGCGAGGGGGATCGTGGACAGATTGCGCCGAGGCCGTCACGGTTAGCTTTCGCTCCTCGCGCGACTCCGTCGGCTGGGAATCGGACGTGTATCAACGTCGCCAACACATCACGCCCACGATTGGTTTCCGTATCTGCCGATTTGGAGACCCCGTGCAACAGAAACAGAGCGATGCAAGTGATGAGCGAACGCTTTTCGATTCTTGAAGATCGTCACCCGCGCGTCAGGCATTTACGAAGCGATGCTCTCGCAATTCACTTAAGACGTTCTGAAGTGGCTGGGGATCAAGAATGTCACGCGTGGAAT
>JBPCVD010000572.1:0-5291 GCA_051010815.1 Rubripirellula sp. | reverse complement strand
GAACGGAGAGCTCGATCAATATTGCAGCCGACGATTCACGCTGGATCGATCACGATTGGCAAGGCAACGACAAGGTCGGCATCATCAAGGACCGCATGGATCCTGTCGCAATTTTTGAACCTGATAGCGACGGCGACTACTTGCTGGGGATCGCCGATTCGCAACGTCTCTTCGGCCCGGATTACGTGTATCGGGTCGAGTTTCAGCCGCTGGTCGATCAGGCGTTTGTCTATTTCCCGACAGATTATCGAGAGAGCGCGCACAAACGTGATCGGCTGGTCATTCATCGCGGAAACACCACCGAACACACCCTGGCAATCCTTCCCGCCGTCGGAAATCGTTATCGGGGTGGAATGGAAATCTATGCCGAGGACCTTCCGAAAGGGGTGACCTTTTGCTGTCCGCCGCTCGCGCCGGGACAGAATCTGACACAGGCCAGCCTGTCCGCAACGGATGACGCCGAGCCGTGGTCAGGCCTGATCGAATTGAAAATTCGTCCGACCGAAACCGACGCTGAATTCACGGGGAGTTTCGTTCACAACGTCCCGTCGACCTCGCGCCGAGGCGGCTACAACGTCGTCTACAACAGGACTCGCCGCTGCGGACTCGCCGTTGTCGAAGAAGCGCCGATTCGCGTGTCGGTCCGGCAACCCGAAATCGCTCTCGCGCGTAGTGCTCTTCTCGACCTTGAAGTCAACGTTGAACGCAGCCAGGGCTTTGAGGGCGCGGTCCGGGTCTACGCGATGTGGACGCCGCCTAACGTGGTGACGCCGCCGCCGCTGATCATTCCGGAAGGCGAGACACACGGCGTCTACCGCCTCAAGGCGAACAGCGATGTCGAGCCCGGCCGCTACGCAATCATATTGACCGCGCAGGAGGACACTGGCGGTTATCGGAGTTGGGGCACCGGCTATCACTTTGTCGCCTCGCCGCCGATCGATCTCGAAGTCTCCGATCCCTACCTCGAAATCGCCTTTGAGCGCGCCGCGATCGAGCGTCAGAAAAAGGGCGAGCTCGCCGCGACGATCCATGTCATCAAACCGCTCCCCGGCGAAGCAGCTGCAACGCTGGTCCGTCTTCCCAAAGGAGTCGAGTTGATTGAGCCCGTTGTCATCCGGCCCGGCGATAAACAAGTTCGCTTTCCCATTCGCGCCACCAAGGATGCCCTGATCGGACAGTATCAGCAGATCGGTTGCCAGATCACGATTCGCGAACCGGGGCAGGAGATTGTTCAGGAATCCGGCTCAGGCGTCTTGAGAATCGACGAAGAACGTTCCCGATAAATCATTTTCGTAACGACATGAACATTCATCGCAACGCAATTCGCCGCAGCTTTTCACTTCATTTCATTCTGTTCCTGCTTGGCAATGGAATGTGGCATGCGGACTGCCGTGAGACTCTTGCGGAGGATGCTCCGATCAGTTTCAAAAACGACGTGGTCCCGATCTTTATGCGAGCTGGTTGCAACGCCGGAGACTGCCATGGAGCTGCACGCGGGAAAGACGGCTTCATGCTGTCTCTGTTTGGTTACGACCCGGAAGGTGACTATTACCGGCTATTGGAAGAACACCCGGGCCGCCGGCTTCATCTCGCCGCGCCCGAAAAGAGCCTCTTGCTTCAGAAAGCGCTGGGAGAAGTTTCGCATACCGGAGGCCAGCTGTTCACGGCCGACTCCGAATCCTATCGCATCATCCATCAATGGATTTCTCAAGGTACCCGCCGAGATCTGGAGAATACGCCGGAAGTGACTGGAATCCGTGTCGAGCCCTCGGTGCTCGAATTCACAGCCACGAAGGCCCAACTGCCAACGAAAGTCATCGCCACCTACTCCGACGACTCCGAGCGAGACGTGACTCGCTGGAGTCTCTTTCTCTCAAGCAATGACGGCATTGCTCAAATCGACGAACAGGGTGAAGTGACTGCGAGGCGCGCAGGCGGGGCCCACGTTTTCGCTCGCTTCAGTCGATTCACCCAGGGCTCGGAAGTCTTCGTTCTCCCCGGCAACGATTCGTTCAAATGGTCGCCTCCTGAGCCCGCCAACTACATCGATGAGCGCGTCTTCGAAAAATTGAAGAAGCTTCGTGTCCACCCCTCGGAGTTAAGCTCCGATGAAGACTTCCTTCGCCGCGTCACGATTGACTTGACAGGACTTCTGCCCACACCGATCGAATACAAAGTCTTCATCGCTTCGGACGATCCTCACAAACGTGTCAAAGTGATCGAAGAGCTCCTGCTGCGGGATGACTTCGCACATCTCTGGGCCGCCAAGTGGGGCGAGTGGCTGAGGAACGACGGAGACACAAATCCAGGCAGCGGTAGGTCGATGAAAGCCGCTTGGGCCTTCTACTACTGGCTCTTAGACGAGTTTCTCGCTGACCGGCCCATCAATGAAATGTTCTACGCGATGCTTACCGGCACGGGTTCAAATTTGAGGAATCCTCCGAGTAACTTCTACACGATGGTGCCCGCCGCTGGTGTCATCAATCCAAGCACGCTTGGACAGGACGTCGCTCAGCTAACCATGGGCATCCGCACTCAATGCGCCGAATGCCACAACCATCCCTTCGACCGATGGACGATGGACGACTACTACAGCTGGACGTCGTTCTTCACCGGCATCGAACGCAAACGCGGCCGGGAAGCACGCGAGATGCTGATCTCCGTGAACGTCGACGCGTCGCCCGCCGAGCACTTGTTGGATGGTCGTCCCATGCCCCACCGTTTTCTCGGAGGCGATGCCCCGGACACGACCGACAAGGACGCACGCCAGCTCATGGCCCGCTGGCTGACCGCGGAAGACAACTTGCTTTTTCGCCGGCACATGGCGAACCGAGTCTGGGAGCACTTTTTCGGACGCGGCATCGTCCATCCCATCGACGATGTCCGCATCAGCAACCCGGCCAGCAACGAGCCATTGCTTGAAGAACTGGGGCGTCGCTTCGCAGAAGATCATGGATATCAACTCCGCGATTTGGTGAGAGACATCTGCAATTCGACGACCTACCAACTATCAGCCGGCACCAACGAATCCAACCGCGGAGACGACGAATTCTTTTCGCACGCTGCCCTCCGCCGTCCTCGAGCCGACGTCCTGTTCGATTGCATCAACCAAGCGCTCGAAAACACCCCAAGCATCAGACGCTCATCCAAGACACGCGCGATCGATTTATTCGAAGGCGGCCGAAGCGACAACAACAACGCCTATTTTTTCACGACCTTTGGTCAATCGAGACGAGAAAGCGTGTGTGCTTGCGAAACGGGCTACGATGCTCAACTCGCTCAGTCGCTCCACCTCATCAATGGCACGACCATTCAAAACATCCTCAATCGAAATCCGGTGCTCATTACGCAGTTACTCGATTCTCATCAGGACGAGCCAGAAACGATCATCAAACAGCTCTACATTCGAACCTTGACTCGCAAACCGAAAGCCACCGAGCTCAAGATCATTCTGGCGGACTATCCTCCGAAGCCTGACACGAAATCGCTCAAGACCTTCTACGACGGCGTGCTCTGGGGCCTCTTGAATTCCTCCGAGTTTCTATTCAACCATTGACCGTGATGCGCATACCTATTCTCGTTCTTCTTGTCTGCTTCACGGCCGGCGCGAGCTTCGCGGCGGAACCGCTGAACTATGAGGATCACGTCCTCCCGATCTTCAAGCAGCATTGCAACGGCTGCCACAACCCTGACGATCACGAAGCCGATCTCGATCTAACGACTTACACGAGCGTTTTAAAGGGCAGCTCCGGAGGCGAGGTCGTCAAGGCGGGCGTGCCAGACACCAGTTCGCTTTACGAAGCGATCATCCACGCCGACGATGTGGAACCGATGCCTCCGAATAAGCCTAAGCTTGCCGACTCGCAGATCGAGATCGTTCACAGATGGATCGCTGGCGGATTACTGGAAGCGAAAGGCGGCAAGTCCAAGCTGCGAAACGTGGCTTTCAATCTCACGGCGGGCTCGATGATACGGCCGGAGAATCCTGCCATGCCCACGAGTCTTCCGAAGATCCCGTTGCCAGAAACCCGCGTCACGCCGCCGATTCTTGCGTTAGCTGGCAGTCCGTGGACGAACCTAATCGCTGCGAGCGGGCACGAACAGATTCTGCTCTTTGGCGAAAAGCGGGCGGCGATCAAGGCGGACGCTTTCGAACCCGTTGCTAAGAACGCGCTGGTGATGCGGCACGAATTCGAAGATCAATCAGCGGAGGGAAAAGTCGGCTCCGCGTGGTTCACCACCGAACATCGTGAACTCGATGAGATCGCAAGCGACTTCCTTGTGAACCACGGCGCCTTCAGTTTCACCGCGTGGCTCAAGCCCGATGCCGAGTTGACCAGCGGGACAATCTTTGGTCGCTACAGCTTTGCAATTTTCCTCGAGAAGACTCGCGATGGTTGGAGAGTTCGCGTGAGTTCGCGATCGAAGGACAACAAGCAAAGCTACTTTGGCCGCGTGGGAGAATTTCCGGCCGAGAGCTGGCAACATGTGGCCGTGACGTGTGACGGTAAAGAGTGGGCGTTTTATCACGGCGGCGTCGAGGTGGTACGACAACCCATTCCCGAGGACCAAGTCGGATTCATCGATGACAATCGGCCATTTTTCCTGGCCGGTGACGGCCATCACGACGACCGCCAATATCGAGGCGGACTCGATGATGTGCGGATCTATAAGCGGGCACTCACGCCGGGTGAAGTGGCGGAGATGAACCGAAACGTCAGCCCCACGATGGCGACCATCGGCACGCTACCTTTTCCCGAAGGTGATGTTCACGATTTGCAGTTTTCGCGGAACGGCGATCTGCTGGTGGCCGCGGGCGGACGAGGCGCTTACTCAGGGAAGGTCGCCATCTTTGACGTTCGGAGCGGCCAGCGCCGCGCCACGATCGCCGACGAACAAGACATCGTGCTCTCCGCCGACATCAGTGCCGATCATCGTTTCGTCGCGATCGGCACGCCGTCGAAGAAGGTCAAACTCTTTTCGGCCCAGGAAGGCCAACTGCGGCACACGATCGACAAGCATACCGACTGGGTTACGAAGGTCCGTTTCAGCCCGGATGGCACGTTGCTTGCCACCGGTGACCGCAATGGCGGGATTCACATCTGGGAAAGCGAAAACGCGGGCATCGTTTACACGTTAAGCGAACACAAAGCACGGATCACCGGTTTGAGCTGGCGAGCGGACGGGAAGTTGCTGGCTTCCGCGGGCGCCGACGGAAAGTTTGTCCTCTGGGACATGAAGGATGGCTGGCCAACTCGCACGGCCAGCCCACATGTGGTCAAGCAAGAGCC
>JBPCVD010000571.1:0-4903 GCA_051010815.1 Rubripirellula sp. | reverse complement strand
ACCCGGTACTGAGCGGGACAAAACTGATCGCGGAAGCGTGGGACGCCGCCGGGTTGTACCAGGTCGGAAACTTTTTTGGCGACCATTGGAAAGAATGGAATGGACGGTTTCGCGACGACGTTCGCGCGTTCATCAAAGGGGACGATAACGAGGCCGGCACGTTCGCAAAACGTTTCCTGGCAAGTCCAGATATCTATGGGCATCGCAATCGCGAACCGGAGCAAAGCATCAACTTCGTCACCTCGCATGACGGTTTTACGCTGAACGATCTCGTCTCCTACAACGAGAAGCACAATGAATCCAATAACGAGGGGAACCGCGACGGGCACAACGAAAATGAAAGCTGGAACTGCGGCATCGAAGGCCCTACCGACGATCCAGAGATCGAGCGTTTACGACTGAAACAGCTGAAGAATTTCTTCACCGTCAACGTGCTCTCCCTGGGCGTTCCAATGTTGCTCATGGGTGACGAAGTCAGACGCACGCAGAATGGCAACAACAACGCTTATTGCCAGGACAATGAAACCAGTTGGCTCGATTGGGATCTGATGGATAAAAACGCAGACTTGTTGCGTTTTGTCCGTCGCCTGATCGACTACCGGCAAGGATTGCCCGAACGTGTCGACCCAAGATTGCCATTGCACGAGGTGATCACTCGCTCGCGCGTACGGTGGCACGGCGTCAAACTCGATCGTCCGGATTGGGGAGAACAGTCGCGTAGTGTTGCGTTCACGATCGAGACGCCCGACAAATGGTACCACCTGATTTTCAATGCTTACTGGGATGAGATTGAATTTGAACTTCCCGTCATACCCAATGAGTTCCAGACTTGGAAGCGGATCATCGACACCGATCGAAGTTCGCCAGAGGACATTAGCGAAGGGACGACCGTACCGAATCCAAATGCCTACACCGTTCCAGGCCGGTCGACCGTCATCTTGACGTCAACGCGAATCGGATCGGGAACAGCCCTGTAGAGAATCATGCAAGTCTGCACCGAGGACGGTAACGATGAATGACGGTCCCCATTTAGTTGCGCTGGCGCGTTCGGAAGATGTAGCGGCGATTGCGGATTTACTGGAAACGTGCCCAGACATCGTCAACGCGACCGACTCGAATGGAGCGACCGCGATGCACTATGCCGCGTTCAATGGTCACCGCGATCTCGTCACGCTACTGATTCAGAACGGCGCGTCGATCAACATGCGTGACTCTGAGTTCGGCGCGACGCCGACCGGTTGGGCGATCGAGTACCTGCGAACTCAGAATGGATTGCTCGGAATCGAAATTGAAGACCTTGCGTTTGCGATCCGTCGCAAGGACGTCGCGTGGGTCCGTCGATTCCTGCAGCGGTTTCCGCAACTACGTCACGAACATGACGAAGTCGGCATACCACTGGCCAAGATGGCGCGTGAATCGGGAAATGACGAGATTGCGTCTTTGTTCCAAGATGCGAACCGCGACGCTTGAATCGGTCGGATAGTGAGTCGCTTCAGCAAGGTGCGTTGACCACCGCGGGCAATTGCGATCAGACGAGGTGCTGGCGATCTGCGTCATGCTGGCTACCTACGAGGACAAAAGAACGCGACAGAGGAAGAGAACTCGGGAGAAAATTGACCGAAGGTCACACGACCGATAGAGTGATTTCACAAGGCACTCTCGACCGCATGGGATTCTCTGACCTCTGAATGCGCTGCACATCAGAGAATCGCGCCCCGCTTTGGCCTTCCCGACGCATCGAGAATTCGCACGGATGGCGAGTGCAAGTGCCGGGCCTCTGCGAAATCCACACAGCAAATCGTTTCCATGCGAATGTCTATTCCTCGCCGCACCGTTTCAATTCGAACTGTTTCAAGTCAAGCCGTGACGACTCGAAACGGGGTGAGGAGTCGTCAGCGGGTCACGCAGTTGCAAGTGCCCCGTCGGAAGATGATGGAAACGTTTGGTCTTATCGCCATCCTTTTGACTCTGGTCTCGCCGGCAATGGCTGCGGACGTCTCGAAGGCGAAGGGCGATCCGGCTGGTTCCGATCCCTCGGACCAGATGGCGTCCCAACTGCTTCAAGTCTTTGATCTCGTGCTCCAGCAACACCTCGATCCGCCGACCCGGCAAGAGATGGTCCTTGGGTCGATCGAAAAAGCCTATGCCGCGCGAGCCACACCCATGCCTGCTTCCATGTCGATGCAGGTATCCGATGCAACCTCGCGGCAAAAGCTCCAGGACTTGCTTGCGGATGCATTGGCCGGCCGAGGTCTTGCTTACACACCCAAACCACTCAAGGGGCTTCCACATCAACTCCGAGAATTCGGCGTCGACATCAATCGATTGAAAGCCCAACGCGTCAACGAACAGATGGCTGCCAACCGTTACGTGGGCATTGGTATCGCGATCATGAAATCGGACGCTCAACCGGTGATGGCAACCATCATGCCCGGCGGCGCTGCGGCGAAAGCAGAATGTCAGAAGGGGGACCAGATCATCAGCGTCAATGGCAAAGACACCAGTGGGATACCACTTGAGACCGTCATTGAATGGATCCGTGGCCCAGAGGGGACGGATGTCGAAATAGGCATTCGGCGTGGAGCTCTCGACGAGATGCTGACAATGACTCGGGGCGTTATTCCCATGAAAACACTCAGTGAACCGGTTCCCAGTGACGCTGGGAAGATTGTTGGCATCGCCATCCAACGCGTCTCCGCCAGCAACGTTCATGAATTGCGAAAGGTCGCCGCGTCGCTGGACGAATCCGTCGCTGCCGTGGTTCTTGACTTGCGGACATCCCAAGACGCGACGAACTTGCATTATGGCATGCTGCTGGGCAACGCTCTGATTGATGATCAAGAGATCGGCCAACTGATCGACCGCGGCGGAAAGAGCACGACTGTCCGCGCCGAACCAGGTTCACTGTTCGCTGGCAGCGAGCTATTCGTCGTGATTGGTCAGAAAACTGGATCCGTCTTGAAATGGATTGCTGCGGCGACTCAAGACACGAATTCCGCAGTCCTTCTCGGTTTGCCTGCGATCGAAAACTGCTTTGTCACGGAGGTCACAGAGTTGCCTGCTGCGTCGTTAGCCGTGACGATTCCCACGCAGCGACTCGCCCGAGCCGGCGGCGAGTCATTAAGTAGTTCCAAACAGTGGCACTCCGCGTCCCCCATCCTGAATCCCCTCAATCCGAAAGTGAAGGGGATTTTGTTCCCCGATCGCCAGCTCGACTCTCGGTTTCGCAGGTCTCCGTCCGGCAGATTTCCCACCGTCGCGATGACCGCCAGGGACATGCCGCTGACCGACATCTTCACTCAGATCCAAAAGGAATTCCCGATGTTGTCGGATGACGATCAGCCATGAGAAAGGTTGGCAAAGCTCTGACAAGACTTGGTCTGGCAGCCCTGCTCTCCGTGGTCCTTGCGGTCTCGGCCCGCGGCGGAGGCCGTCCATCTGCCATGGCGTTGGGGTCCGATACGCTCTTGGTTGTCGGGGGGAATTCGATCTATCGTATTTCGGTCGAAACCTTGGCTTCCGTATCGGATGCGACGACAAACATCGAACCCATTCCGGTTGGGAAAGAACTGACCGATGTGACCCATGTTGTCAGTGATCAGTTTGTCGTCGCCGATGCCGGCCAGCAATCGTTGATTGGGTTGATGGGTTCCAACCCCAGCGAAATCAGCTTCCGCTGCAAACTAAAAGTCGTACCGAATCACGTCCGAGCCAGCGTCGACGGCAGGTCTGTATGCGTGTCATCGACCTGGGATCGTGCCGCACAAATCGTTCGCTTGAGCGATTCAGGCGAAGCTCCCATCACACATCAGCCGATTCCGCTCGGCTTTGAACCGGGTTGGTTGCTGGCGCTTCCGAATCATCGCTTTCTGGTTGCCGATGCGTTTGGAAACCACCTCGCGGTCATCGATGCAAACAAGCAATCGGTTGTTGCGACGCATACGATTCAGGGTCACCAGATCCGTGGCCTGACACTATCCGCTGACTCATCACACGTGCTGCTCGCTCACCAGTTGCTGAGCAGGGTGGCGCGAACGGACCGAGACGATATCCATTGGGGAAGTTTGATCCAAAGCGTGGTCAGCAAGTTTCCATTGGCTGCCCTCGACCTTGCCAATCATGAGTTTCGCCAGGCCATCGAAAAGCACAGCATCGGAGACACCGGCGAAGGATTTGCCGATCCCGTCGACATTGCCCACCACGGTGGTTCCGAAGCCGTATTGAGCATGGGGGCGCGTCAGTTGCTGATTCGAAACGATCAGGGTCACGAATACCGAGCGGTAACCGGGCGTCGCCCGATTGAAATGATCGCGACTGCGGAAGAAAGACTCGTCGTTCTGAACGAGCAGGATGGAACGCTCTCGGTATTCCTCTGGGACTCACCGGAACTCGAAGCAACAATTGTGCTCCGCAATATCGAGCCTCCTGCACCCGGTGAAGTCGCTTTTTTTGACGCAAACCTATCGCATGACCGTTGGCTTTCCTGCAATTCATGCCACGTCGACGGTCACACGCCCGGACTGCTAGCCGACACCTTTGGTGATGGGACATTCAGGACACCCAAACGCATCCCAACGTTGCTAGGCGTCGCTGACACGCCACCGTATGGATGGACTGGAAACCGTCCCGATCTCGAGTCACAGATCGCGGCGACAATCGAATCAACGATGCGAGGTAGGTCCGTCCCACCACAAACAAGCCGCGCACTGAGCGATTATCTGCGGCAACTTCGTCGCCCAATCAAAGCCGAGCGATCCGCGATCTCAAACACAAACGTTGAATCCGCCATCCACAACGGCCAACAACTCTTCAAGTCTCTGCGATGTGTTGAATGCCACCAGCCTCCGCACTTCACGTCCAGCCTGGTCAAGGACGTTGGGCTGCAAGACGAAAGAGGCCATCG
>JBPCVD010000570.1:0-8787 GCA_051010815.1 Rubripirellula sp. | reverse complement strand
ATTCAGCCATGCCCGCTGTTCTTCGGAAAATGGGGCAGTATCAGGAATGAAGCTACTCATCTTGCATACGCGGCGTAACCGCGTCCGTTAGTTGTGTTATGAAACTCTTGTTGGCATAGACTCAGCGGCATCACGTTGCGACTGCCACCATTGATCTCAGTTCATCGTCGCTATGCCGCGATGCAAAATTGACGAAGGACTCACCGTCGTTTCGATGGGCCATGTATCCGCCAATAATCGCGGTCAACAATGGTTTGACCTCTTCGAACGCAATGGACTCGAATAGCAGTCTCGCGATCCCCTGACGCTGTCCCCATCCGCCGCCGAGATGAATGTGATACCCCTCAACCATGTCATCACCTTTTTCAACTTTGCACCCGAGCAAGCCGATATCGCCGATGTAGTGTTGCGCACAACTGTGATGACAGCCCGTTAGATGAATGTTGATCGGCTCCTCGAGGTCGAATTGCGACTCCAAGGCGTCCGCGATCTCCATCGCGTGACTCTTCGTGTCCGAAGCGGCGAATTTGCAACCGGCGGCCCCCGTGCAAGCCACCAACCCGGCGCGAAACGTACTTGCGTCCCACCCCAAATCGATCGCTTCTAACGCTCGCTTCACTTCCGTCGTACGATCCTGTTGAATCCCCGGAAGCAAAACGTTCTGCCAAACAGTGCAACGAACCTCACCGTTTCCATAGGTTTCGGCGATTTCTGCGAGACATCTCGCTTGCGTTGCAGTGATTCGTCCTACCGGTAGAACCACGCCCACATAGCAGCGGCCCTCTTGCTTCTGCGGGTGAAAGCCGACATGTGCCATTCGATCTTCTGCGGCGGGCACAGCGACAGACCCTTGCTTCACTCGGAGAAGATTACGATTCAGCGAATCTTCAACCTTTCCGATGAATTTCTCGAAGCCCCAATCATCAAGCACGTACTTGAGTCGAGCTTTCTTGCGATCGGTTCGATCACCCGACTGAACGAAGACACGCACGATGGCTCCCGCAACGTCGAGGCACTCCTCAGGACGCAGCAAGACACCCGTATCACGGGCAAAGTCTTTGTGTCCGGTGATTCCGCCGAGCGTTAACTGAAAGTAGATACCGGCTGGCAAATCCGACGACGCCTTCTCTTCGGAAACCTCCACAGCGTGAAAGCCGATATCGTTGGTGTCGTCCAACGCACTGATACGTCCGCCGCCGTCGAAGGCAATGTTGAATTTCCGCGGCAGACCGTACATCTCTCGATGATTCAGAATGTAATGGTGCATCCGTTTTGCGAGTGGGATCGTCTCGATTAACTCCGTCGAATCAATCCCCGAGAGTGGACTTGCCGTGCAGTTGCGAATGTTGTCTCCTCCCGAGCCTAGACTGACGATGTCGAGTTCCCGCAATCCGTACAAAATGTTCATCGCTTGATCGGCGGGAATCTCGCGGAATTGTAGATTTGCTCGAGTCGTCACATCGATGAATCCTCCGGCAGATCGCTCGCTCAAATCCGCAAGTCCACGCAATTGCCAGCCTTGCAAAACGCCTCCTGGAATGCGCATTCGACACATGTAGCTGTCCTGCGCCGGAGCAACATAAAACAGACCATGAAACTTCGTTAGGAAGACATCGGCACCCTTCGGAAACTCACCAGAATCGCTTCGCGTCTGGAGCTCATCCCACATGTCCAGAGGATTCTTTGCTTGTTTCGCTTTCTCCTCGTTGCAAAGCTTTTTGCCCGCCGCAACCGTGTCGGCTTGTGCCCGCAAGGCATGTCGCTCGGGACCGACGGGGAGAGGCTCAGTCGTGACTTTCGCCCCGCTCGATGTGAGCGAAACGGATGCACCATTCGCGCCACTACCACTAACGACGGGCAATCGACTGACAGCGCGAGCAACGTCCGCTCCAAACGCGAATCCGGAAAGGTACTGCTGTTGTTCTTCAGTGAACGTTTCTTTCTTAGACATACTGCGGTTCAACAATCAGACGAGGAATCATCCTGAGCGGGCAAGAGCGACACCGCACAAAACTTGTAGTTGGGTTGCCGACTGTGGGGATCAAAGCAACGAAGCGTCAGCTTGTTGGTCGCCTCATAGTGCATCGGCATGAATGTTTGTCCTGGTTGCAACGTCGGCGACACACAAGCCGCTGCGGTCGCCTCCCCACGTCGCGAGCGAATTCGAATTGGATCCCCATTCGCTACACCGATTTGTTTCGCATCGCTCGGATTGAGTTCGATGTATGCTTCCTGGGGATACAACTTCCTCAGTACGGGACTCTTACTCGTCCGCGTCTGCGTGTGCCACTGGCTGACAGTGCCTCGACCCGTGAGTAGTACGAAAGGAAATTCTTCATCAGGAGACTCAGGCGGGTTGCCGAGTTCATCGATCATCAGTCGCGCTCGGCCGTCGTCGTGATAGAACTGCCCATCTTCAAACAACCTCCGTTGCGACGGGGGATCCTTTGAGTCCTCGCTCTCCGCGTCGCCCTTGGTGAGAGGCCACTGAATTCCACCGCATCGATCAATTTGCTCGTAGTCGCAAATGCCCGTGATGTCACAAGGCTTTCCCTCGCTCAGACGCTGCATGATTCGAAACACCGCCTCGGGATTCGTCCATTCAGCGAACATGTCTCCCACGCCCCAGCGGTGTGCGATGCCACGAAAGATTTGAAAATCGGCCAACGCCTTACCCGGCGCCCGCTTGACCTTCTTGAGCACACCGTAGCGTCGTTCACTATTGATGAGTGTCCCTTCCTTCTCTCCCCACCCAGCAGCAGGTAGCAGGAGATCGGCATGCCGCGCAGTCTCTGTCGAATGGTACATGTCTTGGACAACTAAAAAGTCGAGCTGATCGAGCAACTGCCGAGCGTCGTCCTGGTCAATCCAACTGTGCGCCGGGTTTGTCGCGATGACCCACAATCCCTTAATTTTTCCCGATCGAACTCCCTCCAGAATTCGGTCATAGCTCCAACTTCCCTCACTAGGGATTTGCTCGACATCGATTCCGATGGCTTCCGCAACCTTGCTTCGATCGCTTTCGGATTCAAACCGATGATGTCCGAGCAAGTTGGTCGTATTGCTCCACAATCGCGACCCCATCGCATTGCATTGCCCCGTGATGCTGTTGGCGCCCGTGCCAGGGCGGCCAATGTTGCCCGTGATGAGTGCGATATTGATGATCGCCTGCGCGGTTCTGGTGCCCTCGTAACTTTGATTGACGCCCATCGTCCACCACAAGGAAACCGCCTTGCGAGTTCCAAGGGTCTCCGCAACGCGGCGAATGGAATCGGGGGAGATGCCTGACTGGACAGCAACGTTGTCAGCCGTGAACCTCGAGACGTGTTCCCGTAGTTCCTCGAAGCCAGCTGTGTGATGCTCGACGAAACCTTCATCCACATGTCCCTGGAGAATCAGTTCATGTGTGATCGCGTACAACAGCGGAAGATCCGACTTCGGCGTCAGCTGAAGATGCTGTGTCGCCGCCATCGCCGTTTCCGTCCGCCGCGGATCGAGAACGATAATTTCCGGGTCATTTGAATTCCTCAGAACGCGTTCCCACATAATCGGATGACCGATACACGGATTCGCTCCGATAAACACCAGGCAATCACTCTCCTCGAAGTCTTGGTAAGTGTAGGGCGGAGCATCGAATCCAAAGGACTCCTTGTAGGCGGTCACGGCCGTTGCCATGCATTGACGCGTGTTCCCGTCCCCATGCCGCATTCCCATTCCGAATTTCGCCAGAGCGCCGAGGAACGCCATCTCCTCACACGGAATCTGACCGGTGCTCAGAAACGCGATCGATTCATTGCCATGTTCTTGCTGGATGCCTTTCATCCGTGTGCAAAATACATCCAGAGCTTGATCCCATTCGACTGCGTTGCGTTCACCGTCGGGGCCACGCAGCAATGGCTGCACGGCTCTGTCATCGGATTCAAGTACGCGCAACGCCTCCCATCCCTTGGGACAAGCCATCCCCAAGTTGACCGGATATTCCGTCTCCGGCGTCAAGCCGACCGCTTCTCCGTCGCGAACATGAAATCGCAATCCGCAACCGGTCGCACAATAGCCGCAGGGAGAAGTGGTGGTTGATTCTGCTTCAAGCGAATCAGGTGTCATTCCAAGCCCGTGCTGTCCCGGCTTCAACAGCAGCTCACGAGTCATCTTTCCGTCGCGTTGCTGCAGAATTTGCGGCAACTCCAACGTCTTCCCTCGCGACAGGGGCGTCAGTGATTGGCTCATCGCAGCGTCCCCGGCATTCGGTCGTACACAACACTAGTAAAGTACAGCAGGCGTTCGCTAATCTCGCCGACGATCAATGTCAGCGCTGCCAGTGAAGTCAATGCGATGGAAACACCAACGCTGTCGATCGGGAGAGTCAAGAGACTGAATGCGACCAGACCTACCGCAACTATTCCCGCCACGATTCGAAGCGTTCGAAGGTATTGGAGTTGGTGCTGTGTCAGCTTGCGACAGCGCACGTCGTACTGATCATCGCTTTGGACGCCCGGCCCCAGTTGACATCGCCATTCCCAAGTCAATTTGGCAATCAAAACAGCGGTGGAGGCCAACATCATTACTTCCAGAAGTCCCGTCGAAACGCTCCCGCCCACCAAGCATGGAAGACTTAGAAACAGACCGCCGACGACAGACGATCCAAAGAATCGAATCAGCGTGCGTTGGTAACGCCAAAGCTGACGTTTAGTCGCAATGTAAATCATCGCGCTGCTGTAGAGCCCGATGAGACCGAGCACCAAAGCAGTCCCCAACATCGCATTTGCCGCCCATGACGGAACGCGAGAAGCAATGGCATCCGGCACGTAATCAACATAGGTTGGAAGCCAGAGCAGAGCCACAGAGACAACGAGTGCACCCGTGTACTTACCGAGCACGACGGCCTCACGGCTCAACCAACTCGTCCTCAAGCCGAGGAACACTCGCCAAGCTCGAAGTGGTTGCCCAAGGTGAAGCGAAGCCAGATTCAATCCGACGATGGCGACGACCAAGGAGGTGAGCGAATTGATCCGCGTCGCCTCGATAGGCATTTGGCTACCCGCCACCCACAGCAGCGTTGCGGCGACGCGTTCGACCACCAACATCCCGACCGAAATTTGCGTTAGCACGAGCATCAGTGCAAGCGGCCAGTGGCTTTCCGCCACCTCGTCAACCTTTTCGTCTTGCGGTGTCGCTTCAGAAATCAGTTCGGGATAGCGGCTGACGAAGTTCGTGGACGGGCGAGTGATGTCTGAGATCGGGGCGCCCGGTACGAGTCGCGGTGCGCGTCCGGTCATCCCCGTATTCGATTCGACAATCTGAATCGAGATCGCTTCATTGGGGCATGATTGAACACATGCGGGTGCCTCCCCAACACTGAGTCGTTGATGGCACATGTCGCATTTTCGAACAATCCCCAGACGATCGCTGTACTGCGGAACTTCATAGGGACACATCATCGTGCAGTACTTACAGCCGATGCATTGGTCGTCGTGATGCTGAACGATACCGGTCGACGGGTCTTTGGTGTACGCCTTGACGGGGCATCCATTCAAACATCCCGGATCTTCGCAGTGATGACATGCCGTCGTAACGTGCTGAACGCGTGACTCTGATCCCTGACCTTGGGTCAGTGTGCCAACCTTACGCCACGTCTCCTCCTCTTCGAGCCCGTTCAATGTGTGACAGGCGACAACGCAAGCCTTGCAGCCGCTGCAAGCATCAAGATCAACCTTGAACGCGTACTGCTGACCTGACTTGGGCGGGGACGCCGGCAACAGGTCACGATAGTATCGTTCCTGCGCAGGCCCCTCCTCATGCGTTTCGTGGAACGCGCTAAAACGTTCGACTGCGGTCAACGACTGCTGCTCAGCGAGCAGCATCTCGACCAGGTCGAATTCATCCTCGCCAGGGGTTCCGAGGATCGGCAGTGATTCGGGAATCGTTCCAGACATCGGGACTAAAAGAGTAGGGTTGCGACGCTGGTCAACGTCTCGCCATCGAAGTAGGGAATCGCCAAACCACAGGCTGCCTCAGGGAGTCTTGCCGCTTCGCCACGCCCGGCGAACAAGGTCTCGACATCTTCGCTGAGCACCGCTGAACCAGCCCGGGCAGCAAGACCTGGAAGACCCTGTCCAGTCGGCAAGTGCGTCTCCGCCGGCAGATCAATCCCGTCGCCAAGCCCACGGTAGGCTCCGCCCAAAAGAGAAAAACCGTCATCAACAGGTTGCCAGACCTCGAAACCACGCGCCAGAGGCGACACGCATGAGCTGATTAGCAACACAGATGCGTGGTAAGCGTTCGTTGCGACGGGTAAGCCGATCGCGGTCACCAGGAGATCTGCCGACGCGCCCGCTGCCCGAAGGAATCCCGGGTGATTGGAGAGGTCATCATGAATCACACCCGCCCGCTGCTGCCACACCTGACCTGGTAAGCCGTTCCCTTTTTCAAATCTCACGAATGAAGAGACGTTGCGAAATCGCTCCATTTTTCCAAAGAAACCAACTTTCAATGCGAGCTCTTCGTACACGCCGACAGGCTCCCAAACTTCAAAGACTCCGACGACGTTGTCGTGCTCATCGTTGAGTTGCTTTGCGGAAAGTGTGATAACCGAAACCACGCGCCCGGATCGATGGATGGGAATGGCGATCGAGGAGGATGCGTCCGAATCTACGTTCGGTTCGCTGGAAATTTCGGCAGACCCACTCTGTAGGCAAGTCAACGCAAGTTGCTCAACTGGCAACCCAAATGCTCCCTGTAAGTGTCCATGCTCGTCGACCTGGAAAACAGAGACGTCACACAGGAAAGAATCGGGGGGAAGGGAAGTTACAGACAAGGGAGTCCAAGAATCAAAAGGGGATTTATCAGCATACATTTGCGGTGACACTAAGACTGTGTGAGTTCAAGTTGGGGCGTTTCAGTCTCATCGTCCTGCTCTGATGTCGCGTCGCTCTGCTTGCGTGCCTCATGTTTGGCGACGTCTTCCTGCAGTTTCTTGTGATCTTGTTGCTCCAAGAACTCGATCATGTCACCGCGGAGGTCGTAGTATTGAGCATGTTCGAGCACCTCCGCCCGCTCGCGTGGCCGGCTAAATGGCATCTCGAAGATCTTTCCGACACGTGCTCGCGGGCCGTTCGTCATCATCACCACGCGATCGCTCATGAAGAGCGCCTCGTCGACATCGTGCGTGATCATCAGCGTCGTGACTTTGTCGCGAACGAGAATCTCAAGAAGCACTTCTTGTAATTCCATTCGAGTCAGGGAGTCGAGCATTCCGAACGGTTCATCCAACAACAGCATTTTGGGTTTCAGCGCAAAAGCTCTCGCGATTCCCACACGTTGTTGCATACCTTGACTCAGGTCCAACGCGCGACTGTCCAAACTGCTTCCAAGCCCAACCAACGTGAGATAGTACGCTGCAAGATCTCTTCGCTCAGACTTCTTGGCGTGCGGATAAACCTGATTGACGCCCAACATGACGTTCTCCATCGCCGTCATCCAAGGCATCAGACATGGCGACTGAAACACGACGCCGCGATCGGGACCCGGCCCATCGATCTCATGGTTAGCCACGACCACGCCACCGGTCGTAATGTCGTTCAGCCCTGCCACCATCGTCAGCACGGTACTTTTCCCGCAACCGGAGTGACCGAGCAGGCACACATACTCTCCCTCAGCCATGTTCAAGTTGAACTGTTCAACAATGACTGCGGGGCCGTTAGGAGTGTCGTAGGTCTTTCCGAGATTGAACATCTCGACGTAACCGGCCATGAGCTTCTTCTTATAAGTGGTGTAAGTCGTGTGGATCGCTTCATGGCGCCGATTGGACGCCACGGTTCCTCTGCCAATTCTTCCAATGGCTACACAGGTGAGTTGAAAATTGCTTTCCGCGGTAGCGAAAGGTCAGCCGGTTGAATGTTGGGAAGCTCGACCTGGGGAACCGTCGATCTTGCAGCCTCGTCGTCGCGAGACTTTTGACGCACCGCTACGAGGTAGTTCGTCACCGCGTTCCGAAGCCCTTTGAAGGTTTCGTCATGATTCAATTCCGTCCGGCTTCGAGGGCGTCCCAACTCAACGGAAAAGGCCGGCCCGAGTGATGCACGGGGTCCAGGGTTCAACGGAACAATCCGATCCGCGACCAAAATTGCTTCATCGACATCGTTTGTGATCATCAGGCAAGTTTGCCTTTCCTCTTCCCAGATCTTCAGGATTTCCTCTTGCAGGACACTCCGCGTAAGCGCGTCGAGTGCGGAAAGCGGTTCGTCCAGTAGCAGGACCTTTGGCTTCATCGCCAAAGTTCTGGCCAGTGAGGTCCGCTGACGCATCCCGCCGGAAAGTTCGTGTGGACGCCGATGTGCCGCGTGGGTCAGACTCACCATTTCGATGAACTTCTCGACATGGTCTCGACGTTCTGCCTTCGTCCAATTCTTAAAAACGCTGTCGACCGAAAGTGCGATATTGCCTCGCACGGTTAGCCACGGAAGCAGCGAATAGTTTTGAAACACCAAGCCGCGATCCGGACCCGGACCCGTGACCACTTCACCATCCATGGTGACTTCACCACTGTCAGGCCGAATCAGCCCGGCCAAGAGTTGTGTAAGCGTCGTCTTGCCGCTGCCGGAAAACCCAACAACTGCCAAAAACTCGCCTTCGCGAATATTCAGACTGACGTTGTTCAGAACTTCGTTGCGGGTAACGCCGCTTCCGTAGCCCTTGCAGACGTTCCGCATTGTGATGATGGGCTCCAATGCGGTGCCTTCATCCAGTCGGGTTGTCACTTTCGGATTCGGGAGGACGGCAATGCTCATT
>JBPCVD010000569.1:0-9008 GCA_051010815.1 Rubripirellula sp. | reverse complement strand
TCATTGCCTCGTTTGGTCAGTTGCAGCCCTTCGCTCGCATTTCTGCGGATGGCGTCGTGGTGATACAACCACATCTCGCCGGCGCCGAGCGATCGTCGACTGGTGAAGTGCTTTCGCGCGACGAGGTACTGCCCATCTGGTGTCCAAGCCGGTCCGTTGAGCAAGCGATAGGTCTCGTTAGTGACTTGTTCCGGCTCTCCGCCCACGGTCGGCATCGTCCAGACGTTGTCCCCAGCCTTCTTGCTCTTGCCATTTCGGTCACTCGTGAAGGCGATGCGTTCGCCATCAGGGCTGAACTTTGGTTGCATGTCCCAGGCAACACCCGAAGTAACCTTCCGAGGTTGGCCTCGTTTCTGTTTGCCGTCGGCGCCGCCGATGGGCATTTCATACAAGTCGCCAAGCAGGTCAAACACGACTCTCTTGCCATCGGGGCTCACATCCAGACTGATCCAAGTTCCTTCGACAGTATCGATTGGTTGCTGGCGACTTGGTCCGGGGGATGACTCGATGTTCCAAACCGCCGAAGCTTCGTCCACTTGGTTGGCTTTCCCGTTGTCTCCAGCCTCTGTATCAGCCCCCGCTGCCTCGTCAAAGCTGAATGCGAAACAACAAAAAAGCAGGAACGTGGTGGAGAGCAGAAGTCTGACTTGCACAAGTACGACCCTTGGTCAGTTAGCGGGTGAGTTCATCCGGAAGGCGATGGAAATAAGCTTAATCCAAATTCCCCATCTTCCTCTCTCTTGATGCCAAAGCTTCCGCAAATGACTTAGGTGGCCTGGCTTGCCGAAGCACGGTAGTTGCGATGCCAAGTGTCGACGCCGTAGGAAAGCGGAATCTACTCGGTCGGAAACGCCTGCGATCTTCCGCATCCATGGGGAAATTGTTGCTCAATGCATAGAACAAGTTGCATCCGGAAGGTCGAAGATTCATGTTTCGTGGGATATCAGTCTGCTACCATAGCGGGGTCACAAACTTCCAAGGAGACGTAACCATGCGGTCAGTTTCTTGTGTCTTTTCGTGCGTTCTTTTCGCTGCTGTCTCTACAGCCGCAACGGTTTCAAGCATCAAAGATAAGTCTACCCATGAACAGACGGGTCTGATTGAAATCGATGACGGTGCCAAGTCACTGAAGATCAACGCGTTCTGTTTGAACAGCAAGGGGCAGATCATTGCCGTGTGCGGGACCGGGCCTGGTGAAGTACGGGTGGTTGATGACGAAGGAAAGATCGTGAATTCGTGGGACGTCGACGTGAAGCCAGAATCGGTGGGCGTGGCTGACGATGATTCGATTTTGGTTGGTGGTGAAGGCAAGCTTTTTCGTTACGGCGCCGACGGAAACCTGATCACGGAAGTCGATTCACCGCATGCCGACCGCTTGCGTGACAGTAAGGAAGCTCTTCGCAAGGAAGCACTCGCCTACTTGAAACGGAGGCAGAATTCCCGTGATCCGTTGTCGTCCTTGAAGATGCGTGTCACTTCGTACGAGGCGATGATGACGCAACTAAAGGAACGCAGTGAAAAGTCCGGATTGAATGAATCGGAGGAACGTTTGGTCAAAATGCTGCCGAGCATGCTCGAACGTTATCAGCAACAGATAGAGACGATGGAAGCGGAGGCAGAAAAGCAATCCGACGAAGAGAAGTTGGCGGCCGAGGAAGCTAGGAAGAAGGGGCCGAGCGAGTCCGAAATCAAAACGCAAGTTGCAAGTTTGGTCCGATCCAAGATGCGCGTATCTTCGATCAGTTCCAACAGTGATCACGTGTTCGTGACCACGCGAGGAATCGAGGGATATGGGTATGACGTGTGGAAGATGAGCCTCGATTTCTCCGATGCCGAGGTCGTGGTGACTGGACTGAGTGGCTGCTGTGGCCAAATGGATGTGCAGTGTTGCGAGAGTGGTTTGTTTGTTGCGGAGAATTCTCGCGATCGTGTGGTCCACTACGATGTCGATGGCAACGAAATCACGCAGTGGGGGAAATCGGATCGAACCGGCGTCAACGGTTTCTCCAGTTGTTGCAATCCGATGAACGTTTGTTTCGACAACGACGGCTACATTTACACTGCGGAATCAGGGTCAGGCCGAATCAAACGATTCGACTCCTCGGGAAAACTGATCTCCTATATCGGTGACGTCGACTTGGTTCCGGGTTGCAAGAACGTGTCGATCGCGGTCTCACCCGTCAGTGACAAAATTTACATGCTGGATTTGACACGCAATCACATCAAAGTGATGGAGCCGAAGTCCAAGGACTCGGAGACTGTCGATAGTGACGTGAGTGAGGATGATAAATCGGCGTCGAAGTTTCCAAGAAATCTTGGCAACGCTGCCATCAAGATCCGATTCGGAAAAGAGGCGGTCCAGTGATGCACTTTCATCTTCGAATTCATACGTTGGCCGCAACATTGTTCGTGATCGCCGGCGTTTTCGCTCCGGTTGCGGAAAGCTGTTGGGCGGAAGATCCACTTGCCATGATCGTGATGGATCCGTTAGCGGCTCCGTTGTCGTGTCCGTGCGTCGAGGGCTACGCCCAACGCGACTACACCGTCTTGGCAAAACACATGGAGGCTTCCTTGGGACGACCTGTGGTCGTGACCTTTGCCGAGTCCCTGCCCGTCGCTTTGGAGAAGACCAAGGGCAAGGCCGACATTGTGATCGGCAAGCAGTCCGTGGTTCGTGCCGATGCCAAGTCGGCGAGTCGAAGCATGACGGCGATTAGCCAGTTGACCGACCTAAAAGGCGACACTCAACAGTACGGCATGATCGTCGTCAACAAAGAGGATCCGGCGCGAAACGTTGCTGACTTAGCCGGCTACACGATCATCTTCGGGCCTTCCGAAGCAGACGAAAAGCATAGCGCGGCCTTGAAGCTACTGGAAGCTGCGAACGTTTCGATTCCGTTGGATCGACAAAAGATCGATGAGGCTTGCAGCGATGGTGCTTGCAAAGTCATCGACATGGGCCCGACATCGAAAACGGCGGCCGTGATTTCCAGCTACGCCCAGCCGCTACTGGAGGGTTGTGGGACGATCAAAAAAGGAGATCTCCGAGTGGTTGGCAAGACGTCACCGGTTCCCTTTGTGACCGTCTTCGTTGCCGATACGCTGGACGATGCCACGCGCAAGGAACTGTCGAACGCTTTGTTGGATGCGGCGGTCAGTCCCGAAGTACTCGACGCGATCGAGTCGCTCGCGGGTTTTCTGCCGTTGGAGAGCGGCTTGACGGTCGCAAAAAAAAAGTAGCGTCAGCGGTCAGTGATTGGCCGGGATGGCTTGGTCCCCTGCGCAACGGGCATGTTGATTGGCTGCCTGAGCAGTTGGCTCGGGAGCCAGACGTGGTCTGGGAATTGCCGCTTGTTCACGCGGGTCTGGGCGGGATCGCCGCGACTCAGCGTTACGTCATTTTTGGTGATCGCGACGCAGATGATTTTCATGATCTCTTTCGGTGCCTGGATGCTGAAACAGGAAAGATGATCTGGGAGGTTCGGCGACTTGCAGTGGCGGCGCTAGACTACGGGAACTCGCCACGGGCAACGCCAATGGTTTCTGGCGACCATGTCTTTTGTAAGGGCGCCCTCGGCAACCTGCTTTGCATTCGGATCGACGATGGCAACGTGGTATGGGAGCGGAATCTTCGCGACGACTTTCCACTGAGCGATGAGCTGCCTTGGGGGTACTGTGGTTCGCCTTTGTTGGTCGATGAGAAGCTGATCGTGGCGCCAGGTGCGCCCGATGCGTCACTCGTTGCCTTAGACGCGATGAGTGGTGATGTGCTTTGGAAATCGCCTGGTCGCCCACCTTCGCATGGTTCGCTCATCGTCGCAACGCTTGACGGCGTCCGTCAAATCGTGGGGCACGACAAGACCACGCTCGGAGGATGGGACCTTGAATCGGGCGAGCGTCTGTGGACCATCACGCCTCCGTCGGATGGCGATTTCAATGTGCCAACGCCCATTGTGGAAAGCGACGCTGACGGTCGCGACGTCTTGCTTGTGGCCACCGAGAACAATGGAGTGCGATCGTTCCGCTTCGAGGCGACGGCACATGCCGCAGAGAGGTTGGTTGCAGGGTCACCGAAGCTGCGCACCGATATGAGCACGCCGGTTGTGGTCGGCAGCAATCTGTATTGTGTCAAGGACTTCTTGTACTGCCTGGACGCGAAAGACTTGAGCGAACAATGGCGAATGCGTGACCGCGCCATCGGAGAGTACGCGGCAATCTTTGCGACCGCAGACCGGCTGTTGGTCGTCGGCAAGGGCGAACTCTTGCTGCTCAATACGGGTGGTGAAAAGAAGATTCTGTCACGGCAACGCGTTTTTGATGAGAACCAGACGCTCTATTCGCATCCGGCAATTGTCGGGCGGCGAATGTACATTCGGGGCGAGCACAAGCTTCGATGTCTGACCTTTTCGGATGCTGACTGATCAACGGCAGGGGGCTGGTGGTGATCGCCTATAATTGCGGGCAACGCTAGCCGGCGAGCAACTCGCTGCCGCCGTTGTCGCTTCTCGGCTCAAGCGGAAAGATCCCACCCTTCGACAATCTGAGTCGCTGCATGTTGATACGAAACGTTCCGCCGCTGATCGTCCTTTGCATCAGCGCTTTTGTGTCGCACGCCGATGCGAGTCAACCGAACATCGTCTTCATCATTGCCGATGATCTTGGTTGGGCAGATGTGGCGTTTCATGGTGGTAATGCGCCAACGCCAAACCTTGATCGATTGGCCGGCGAGGGACTGGAACTCACTCAGCACTACGTCGCGCCGGTTTGTAGCCCGACTCGCGTCGGATTTTTGACAGGACGCTGTTGGAGCCGGTTTGGCATCACGACTCCGACAAACACGTTGGCTTTGCCGCAGGAGACCGTCACGCTTGCAAATACGCTGGGCGCGTGCGGCTATGAAACCTGTCTGATCGGTAAGTGGCATCTTGGTTCCAAGCCGGAGTGGGGCCCGAATCATTTCGGTTTTGATCATAGTTATGGATCCCTGGCTGGCGGCGTCACTGCCTATAGCCATCGCTATAAGCAGGGGCCGTTTTCAAAAACATGGCATCGCAATGGTGAGCTTCTCGAAGAAGAAGGGCACGTCACCGATTTGCTAGCCGGGGAAGCGGTCGACTGGATTGCCGCTCGCGACGACAAGCCATTCTTTCTGTACGTTCCATTCACGGCCGTTCATCTGCCAATCAATGAACCGAACGCTTGGCTGGCGAGGGTTCCCAGTGCGATTGAGAGCGAAATCGGGCGTCACTATGCCGCGTGTGTCATGCATCTGGACGACGCCGTTGGACGAATTCTCCAGGCGATCGAGGAGAAAGGTGTGCGTGAGGAAACCATCGTCGTTTTTACAAGTGACAACGGTGGTAGTACCACGACAAACAATACGCAGCCCTACCCCAAGGATGCATCGCCGCCGGGCAACCTAACCGCCAGCAACCATCCATTTCGCGGTCAGAAGGCAGCCGTTTATGAGGGCGGTACACGGGTGCCCACTTTGGTCTCGTGGCCGGGAACCATTGCGGTGCGGCGCGAAACGTCACCGGTGTTCGTTGCCGATTGGATGCCGACGTTCTGTCATCTCGCGGGGTATGAACCAGAGGTTGACCTCCGATGGGATGGAGCGAATCTGACGGCGATGCTGTTGACGCAGGCCACGGTTCCTGAGCGTCCGATTTACATTGCAGGTCCTCGCTGGCGAGCCGTCTCGCTGCGAATCGGAAAATGGAAGCTTGTGGTGAGTGAGACGGATCGGTACGAACTCTTCGATATCGCCTCGGACCCATCCGAGCGATTGAATCTCGCTAAAAAAGAACCGGCACGATTGAAGTCAATGCTCATGGCCCTGGAGAAGGCTCGGGCGAATGACAACGACCAGGTGGTGGAATGACGCGCACGCGAAGTTCGGCTTCCAGGCAAGATTCGCGAGGTAAGCGTCGAAGATTCTCCCCCGCCGATCGTGACCTCTTCTTGGTTCGCGTCAGTACAATGGGCATGAAACGCGACGTAGGTACGGTTGAAGATCGCACCCCCTCTCTCTTTGCTCCAGGACCATTTTTCATGTTCCCACGTCTCCTCTTTCTTGTCACCGCCTTTCAATTGGCATTGCCGCCTCTGTACTCGCAGGAGGCGGCGGAGGAAACGTTCGCCGCGCTGACGGATGAACGCGCGCCAGCGAACTTTCGCGAGATGTGGTCAGGGTTTGATCCTCGCCAGGAGCCGTTGGAAGTGGAAACTCTCGACGAATGGGAGGTCGACGGTGTCGTGTTGCGAGTGGTGCGATTTCGCATCGGAGTCTTTCGTGGCCAACCGGCAAAGCTGGCAGCGATCTATGGATTCCCGAAAGGGCAACGTAATCTTCCTGGCCTGCTGCAGATCCACGGCGGCGGGCAATATGCCGACGAGAAGGCCTGCATTGCAAATGCGAAACGTGGCTACGCAACGTTGTCGATTGCGTGGGCAGGACGAATCTCTTCGTCGAAGTACCCCGTCAGCCCAAGTGTTGTGCAGTTGTTCTGGGATAAGAAGATGGACGATCCCCTTTATCGTTTGACGACGGACTGGGGCGCGGTGGACGGTTATCACGCTCCCAGCCGCAACCAAGGCAACCAATTCCCAAGTGCGAAAGCAGCCGCCTGGACGATCGATGCCGTCGAGTCACCTCGAAACAGCGGGTGGTTCTTGTGCGCGGTGGCGGCGCGTCGAGCGCTCACTTTTCTTGAGCGGCAGCCGGAAGTCGACAAAGCACGACTCGGAGTGTACGGGCATTCGATGGGTGGCAAACTGACCGTTCTGGCCGCAGTCGATGATCGTGTCAAAGCGGCCGCGCCGTCATGCGGTGGAATCAGCGATCGCTACAACGAAAGTGAGCTTTTTAGAGAGACGTTGGGGGACGATGTCAGCTTGGCGGAAATCACCAGCCCGATCATCTTTCTCAGTCCAGCCAATGACTTTCATGGACGCATTGGCGACCTTTCCAAGGCTGTTGGCGAAATTCAGAGTCCTCAATGGCGGGTCACCTGTTCGCCACATCACGGTCATCAAGATACGGCGTCGTTTGAAGTCGCAACACTTCTTTGGTTTGACGAGCATCTGAAACGCACATTCAAGACACCGGCCACGCCGACGGCGACGATGGCGCTGAACACGACCGACGGTGTGCCGACGCTGACCGTGATTGCTGACGACTCGATGCCCATGCGATCGGTGGACGTGTATTACACACAGCATGGCAAGCCTGAGGAATCTTCGGCAGATCGCGAACTCTCGACGCACCGTTTTTGGCGTCATGTGAAGGCGAGTCCCGTCGACGGGAAATGGATGGCAGCCATGCCAGTTCTCAGTATTGACAAGCCGATCTGGGCTTATGCAAACGTGACGTATGAGCTCGATGAACCCGTCTCTGGAGCCGGTTATTATTACCGGGTCTACACCGCGAACGCTTTCAATCTGTCTTCCCAGCTGTCGACTGCCACGCCGCAGCAGTTGCAGAAGGCGGGCGTGAAGCCAACGCTGCAACCGAGCCTCGCGATTGAAACGTTTCAGGGTGACTGGGAACAGGAGTGGTTCACTTACAATCTCGATCAATGGCCTCGGACGACGCACAAGTTGTTTGACGATCAGTACAAGGCTCCGCAGGATGCGCGACTTGTGCTCGATGTTCAGTCCGATGAAAGCAATCAATTGGTGGTTTTGATCGACGATTACGTTGCCGAGGTTTCCCTAGAAGGGGGCGACTCATGGCAGGAAATTGTCTTGTCCTGTGAAAGCTTTCGGAATTTTGCCGACGAATCGCTGCCTGGTTGGGGTGGTGCGAAACGGTTGACGCTGTCGGCGACTGAACGACTGAGACCTGGTCGGGGACAGCAGGGTGAAGCACGCGTTTTCGGTAAGGCCTGGCAAGGTGAGTCGCCACGATTTCGCAATCTTCGCTGGCACGTCGGGCCGGTCGAGATCGATTGAGCGCAGCGTCCAGTATCACATCCGAGCCGAGAGATGCGTCGCCGGATCCAGCGTCCTCGGTGAAGGCGCCACCCGCGCGACAGTCATGCGCGAGACATCGGTTGTAGGGAACGCTTGCACACGATGTCTTCACTGCGCTAACGCGGTCAATCGTGTCAGCTTGAGATGATGTGTTCTCAATTTGACGTCGCTTGGAATCGATGTCCTGCCCTGTTGCTATTCGGCAGAATGACCCGGTGTTCGCTTGCTACTCAGGATCTCAAGGTTTCCACGCATTAGAAGCCGTTGAGTTCTGGCATTCCTCTGTGCGACGCCATGATCGCGTCACATGCCGCCGCTTTGGTGCATGCTTTGCTACCGGTTGAAACGGCTCAGGAGTTTCGAGACGCCATCGCTGCGCGGGCCGGAGAAATATTCGCGCTCGCACGTGATTGAAGTGAACAACTGGGCATCATTGTTTGGTCACAGCCACGCAGAAGAAAAGGAACCATTGAGTTAGGCGTAAGATCCCGCCGCAGATTTCGGCAAAAGCCAGCACAGAACAAATCCCTCCCCGCGAACAAACTGATAGGTGCCATCATGCAAAACCGACGCGCAAATCTACAACAGCTAGGAATGTTAGCGATGGCATGTTCGTTCGCTCAATCCGGGCTTCACGCGGCAGAGGAAGATCCGACCGACACGCTCTCGCCGTGGCTGGATCGGCTTAACCACAACGCGGCTGCATTGAGCGATCAATCGATTTCCGGGATGCGTTGGCAGGAGACCATGGACGAGATTTATCGTGACACGCCATTGGCGTCGTTGCATCGAAAGTTGGATTTCGAGCGTCTCAGGCAAACGATTATTGATGCCATCCCAACGGAACGGGGAGAGTTTTTCCATCGAATCAACCTTGGGGGCAACGGCCGAAAAGATCGCGAGGGACGTGAACCCCCGCGATCCCTCATCACGAAGGTTGCCTACATCCGAAAGGGACGCAGCATTCCGCCTCATGGCCATTCAAATATGGCGAGTGCTTTTCTTTGTATCTCAGGTGAATTTGCGGTTCG
>JBPCVD010000568.1:0-20250 GCA_051010815.1 Rubripirellula sp. | reverse complement strand
TGGGACGCTGGAGTCGCCAGAGATTCTGGAGATCGAGCGCGCCTTCAACGTCGCCGGCAGCGGCGAAATCGGCATTCAATTTGAGGATGCTCCGAGTTTCGGTCGCGTGAATTATCACTATTCGGCGGCGCGCAAGTTGGCGAATACAAAGATCCAATCAGGCGACGAACAAGCTGCGGGTCGCATACGTGCTCAGCTCGCCGCCCAAGGCTTCCCCAACCAAGGTCGTCAGCAACCTGGCACGTTAACGACCGATCACTTGCCGAGAATCTTCTTCGACTGGATGGAACTCGAGGGCCCACTGTACGACCAGTGGCCGCCCAAGAGCACCGAACGACTCTTTCACCGCGGACTTGATGAGCAATCGTTCGGCGAGTCCTACGCCCAAGAGATCTTCACTCGACTGCTTCCACGTGCTTTTCGGCGACCTGTGCGGCAGGAAGAAATCGACGGAATCGTCGGTATCGTCCTCGGCGAGCTTGGGCATGGCGAGTCTTTCCCAGACGCCGTTCGATCGGGTAT
This sequence comes from Rubripirellula sp., assembly GCA_051010815.1. Lineage (GTDB taxonomy): Bacteria > Planctomycetota > Planctomycetia > Pirellulales > Pirellulaceae > Rubripirellula. The sequence continues at coordinate 19,728 of JBPCVD010000568.1, read as the reverse complement.
CGTCGCCACGCTTTGCAGTCCGGCGTTCCTGCTGATCAATGAACCTTCGAGTGATTCTAAATCCGCGATTGCGGCCTCCCCAGGCAAACCTTCCGCGTCGGAAAGCCGGAAGCTTTCGGGACATGAGCTTGCCTTTCGCTTGAGCCGCTTCCTGTGGAGCACGATCCCGGATGAAGCACTCAACCACTTGGCCGCTGCCGATGGCTTGTCATCGCAAGCGGCTCTTCGGCAACAAGTCGCCAGAATGTTGCGTGATCCAAAGTCCGAGGCGCTCGCAAGTGGCTTTGCACGGCAATGGCTGAAGGCAGATGAGTTCGACCGATTCGCGATTGATCGAAATCTCTACCGCGATTTCTATCGAACGGAAAACGCCGGATTGAACGAGGCGATCAATCGAGAACCAATTGAGTTCTTTCGGGAAGTCTTGCGCACCGGCGGTGATGTTCGCGACTTCCTGGACTGCAACTGGACAATGGTCAACGAACCCTTGGCCAGGCACTACGGAATTGCCGGTGTCGACGGTCGTGCGTTCGTCCGAGTCGATTTGCCCGAACCGTTACATCGAGGTGGTCTCGCCACGATGGCGGCAGTGCACAAGTGGGGCAGCGATGGTAATCGCACGAAACCTGTCGAACGCGGCAAGTACATCTTGGATGTCCTGTTCAATGATCCTCCCAAGCCGCCGCCACCCAATGTCGGTGAAGTCGAGCCGAATGTGCGGGGTGAGTTGCTCACCGTACGAGAACGGTTGGACCAGCATCGCACGATCCCCGCGTGCGCGAATTGTCACCGCACGATTGATCCCTATGGGCTGGCGCTGGAGAATTTCAGCGTGACGAGTCGCTGGCGGACCAAGCAAGACGGCGAGCGAAGTTGGTGGCCGGATGATGCGTTAATCGACGCCTCGGGCACGCTACCCAGCGGTGACCGATTCGAAACGGTCGAAGAGTATCGCCGCGCGTTACGATCACAAAGCGACCGCTTTCTGACTGGATTGGCCGAGAAGATGTTTACGTACGCGCTCGGGCGAATCGTCGAACCGGGTGATCGCGATACCATCAATCGCTTGGTCGAACGCATGCAATCAAACGAACACTCCCTTCAAAGTCTGATCGAAGGTATCGTCCTGTCAGACGCATTCTTGACGAAGTGAAATCATGTCAAAGACACATGCAACTGCCCTGCACCGCCGCACGCTGTTACGAGGTTCGGGCGTCGCGATGGCGCTACCGTTATTGGAGGCGATGCTGCCGAATCGTGCGGCTGCGGATGCCGTGACAAACGCGTTGCCCAAACGTCTCGGGCTCTTCTACTTTGGCACCGGCATGAACATGCGTGAGTTCGAGCCCAAGGATGACGGCCGTGACTACGCCCTCTCTCCGACGCTGAAAGTCTTGGAAACACACCGGGACGACTTCACGGTGTTTTCCGGCACTTATCTTGAACACGGCGGTGGTCATCAGGGCGACTACACGTTCTCCACCGGTATCAAGGCCAAGGATGGCAGCTCCATTCACAACGCGATTTCGATGGACCAGATCGCTGCCGAACAGATTGGGCGTCAGACACGTTATCCGTCGTTGCAGATGTGCATTCAGCGGGGGACCGGCTTTGGAAGCAGCCTACGAACGTTGTCTTGGAATCGCGACGGTGTTCCGCTTGCCTCGGAGAACGATCCACACGTGCTCTTCAATCGACTCTTTAAAGTCGATGGGCCTGAGGAGCTGGAACTTCGGGAAAAAGGGTTTCGCCGACGCCGCAGCGTTCTAGACCTGGTCTTGGATGATGCCAAACGACTTCAGAAGGAGGTTGGCAAGCAAGACGGCGTCAAGCTGGATGAGTATTTCGACAGTGTCCGCGAAGTTGAGAAGCAGCTGGAACGAGACATCGATTGGAATCTAAAGCCAAAGCCGTCCGTCGACACGCATGGGATGAGCGACTTTTCCAAAAGCTATCAGATCCGTATGCCAGCGGGTCAGTTCGTCTATGACAAGTACGCAAAGATGATGTACGACTTGATTGCGCTCGCGTACGAAACGGATTCGACGCGCGTCATCAGTTACGTGGTTCGTCAAGAAAGTGCTGGCGGAACGTTCCCCGAGTTCGGTGTCTCCAAAGGATTTCATGAACTAACGCATCACGGCAATGACCCAAAAAATCTGGCGGAGCTGGCAACGGTGGATCGGATCTACCTTTCACAGTGGAACTACTTCCTGAATCGCCTGAAATCGTTCAAACAGCCTGACGGTACGAATCTGCTCGACCACACGCTGCTTGGATTCAGTAGTGGGATGGGGATTGGCCACTCCAAGGATCGCTTGCCGACATGCGTATTCGGTGGAAGGGCCGCAGGCGTCAATCACCAAGGACATCTACGCTTACCCGAAAAAACACCGCTTTCACGTGTATGGCACACAATGCTCGATCGCGCTGGAGTCAAACCTGGGAATCAGTTCCAAGATTCGACCGGCCCTATCCACGAACTGCTGGCTTAAGTTCGATTCGCTCAGCGATGTTCTCCTTCCCGGCCAGGCGTTAGTGCCGACGCGCCGCCCCATTCTTCCTAGCATTCGGTTTCTCCATGATTTTTCGGTTCACGATCGCTTTGATAGGCTTCTTCACAATCACCACGATGAACACTCTTTCGGCAGATACGATTGCTCATCAGGCCGATGCCGATGCCGTCGATCTCTCGGAAAGACGAATTGAAAACTCCTTGAAATCAGGCGCAACGGATTCACCGGGACGTGTCGTCGTCGCATATTTCACCCCTCGAGATCGAGCCCCGGCGAACAACCATACGGAACGAATCCGGCGTATCGTCGAAGAGGCTGCAACTTTTTACGGTCGCGAGCTGAATCGTCACGGATTCTCTGATCGGCAGATGAGCGTGCTGCGTGATGACGACGGCGAAGTGGAAGTCATCGATGTTGTCGGAAAAGACGATGACAAGGATTATGGAAAACCCGACGGGCGAAGAATTCGAGAAGAGACAGTCGCCGTCTTGCGAGCGCGAAAGATCGACCCTCAAAAAATTGTTCTGCTGCTGTTTTGCAACCTAATGGACTACGATCCCGTGCAGAGCAAAATCTCTCATCACAGTCCCTACTACGGAGGCGGAAGTCACCTCAGCGGCACGGCTTGGCAATGTGATTCCGAGATTCTCGACCCGCTACGTTTTCGCGACTCGACGCCCATTCTCGACGGGGAGTATGGCCGTATCACAATCGGTCGCCACAACTCGATTTTCATCGGCGGCGTGATCCACGAATTGGGACATGCGCTTTCGCTGCCACATTGCCGCCAACGGAAAGACGAGTCCGTTCGAGGCACAGCGTTGATGGGATCTGGAAATCGGACCTATGCTCAGCAATTGAGAAAGGAAGGGCGTGGCACGTTCCTGACACAGGCGCATGCGATGCGACTGGCCGCGCATCCAGTCTTCAATGAACGTGTGGGGCAGTCGCTTTACGACCAACCGAAGACCGACTGGTCGGATGTCGACATTAAGACGGGTTCACTCGGATCGATTCAAATCGAAGGGAGAGTCAGTGCAACGGTTCCCATCCACGCGCTCATTGCCTACTTTGACCCCGAAGGGGGTGGGGATTACGACGCAACGACTGCCACGGCCGTTCCAGGATCGGAGGGGGAATTTGCGATGCGTAGCGGAGCGTTACGCAAGGACAAATCAGCGGAACTTCGGTTGGTCGCGTGTCATGTCAATGGCAGCACGAGCACTCAGAAGTTCGCTTATAGCGTCGACTCCGACGGACGCGTCGATCTTTCCAAGATACGCATCGCACGGGACCTAGCACCCGTGCTGGATGCCCTTCGACGATCAAGCTTGGTTGAAGCCAAACGAGAACGCAAACGACTTGCTCACGACGATGAGTCGCTTCGAACGATAGGCCAGCGCGTACTGGATCGATTTGAGAGGCGGGAATTGTCGAGGTCGATCGACCCAAACTCGAATTCGTCGGATGCGACTTCGATCCCGTTAACACGGTTGACACCATCGACGGCACAAGTTGGATGGATTCGTCCCACTTATGACGCAGTGCCGGAGAAGCAATCACTCTTGTCGATCGACGGAGATTTCTTTGCGACCGGTATTTACGCCCACGCGCCCGCGAAACATGAGTACCAGATTGATGGTGCGTGGAAGCGTTTGACTGGACAATGCGGCCTTCAATCCGGTCATCCCGGAAAGGTAAACTTTGAAGTCCTCGGAGACGGCAAGATGCTCTGGCAATCCGAAACGATCGCTCCCGGTCCTGGAAATCACTTCGACATCGACATCACTGGTATCAAAACACTTTCTCTTCGAGTCGGTGATGGAGGGAACGGAACCGGCGCCGACTGGGGTGTGTGGATCGAACCTCAACTGACGCGTTGATGCGGCGGATTTCAGTCTCTTCGAGTCGCAAACCAGACTTGCCTCCCATGTCCGTCGCGAACAAGTAGACTACCCTCTGGACCTGCCGCCGCAATTTCATTTTCGAGTTCAACGTTTACCCCAAACGCTGCCCGCCCCTATCCCATCCTCGGTACTGTTCATGAAGACTCGCTTTTCTTTGGCCATTTTTTGCCTGTTCGTGATCGCTTCCGCGAACGGCGCTGAACGCCCCAACATTGTCTTTATCATGGCCGACGATCAAGGATTCGGCGATGTCTCGGCATTGAATACCGATTCAAAAATACCGACGCCCAATATCGATCGAATTGCGAATGAAGGGATGATCTTCACCGACGGTCATTCATCCTCATCCGTCTGTACACCGACGCGATACTCGGTGCTGACAGGTCGTTATCACTGGCGTACGCACTTGCAACGCGGAGTACTGGGTGGATTTTCGAAGCCGTTGATCTCACCCGGTCGGCTGACGGTGGCTTCGCTACTGAAGCAGCAAGGCTACCGCACAGCGTGTATCGGAAAGTGGCACTTGGGCTGGGATTGGCCTCTCAAAGGAGGCGGCACGGCAAATGACAATGGAGACTTCTCGCAAAAGTTCAAAGCTGGCTGGGATGTCGACTACCAAGGTGAAATCAAGAACGGGCCGAATGATGTTGGCTTCGATTACTTCTTTGGCATTAGCGCTTCGTTGGACATGCCCCCTTACGTATTCGTTCGTAACCGCGTTCCGACCGAAGAAGCGACCGTCGAGAAAGCATTCAATCGGAAAGGGCCCGCCGGAGCTTCCTTCGAGGCGGTCGATGTCCTTCCAGCGATCACGCAGGAAACCGTCAAGTTCATTCATGAGAATGCAGATTCAGACGCGCCGTTCTTCGTTTACTTTCCACTCAACGCACCTCATACTCCGATCGTTCCCACGGGCGAGTGGGAAGGTCGCAGTGGCGTCAACAAGTACGGTGACTTTACGATGCAAGTTGACTGGACCGTCGGTGAAGTTCTGAAGGCACTCGAAGAATCAGGGCAAGCAGAGAATACGTTGGTGATTTTCACGACGGACAATGGTTGCTCACCGGCGGCGAAGATCGACGAACTTGAGGCTGCCGGACATGACCAGAACTACATCTACCGTGGGCACAAAGCCGACATTTACGATGGGGGTCACCGCGTACCGTTTGTTGCTCGTTGGCCAGGCAAAGTAAAGCCGGGAACCCGCAGCCATCAACTGGTTGGCCAACTCGATCTGCTGGCGACCGCTGCGGAAATCACCGGAACTTCTGTCCCGAAAGACGGAGGGGAAGATAGCGTTTCGTTCCTACCGGCATTGCTCGGTAACGCAAATGTCCCGATTCGAAATTCGATCGTCTCACAGTCGATTGGCGGTCAATTCGCGATTCGCGATGGCAACTGGAAGCTCTGTCTTTGCCCTGGTTCCGGTGGATGGAGCAGTCCACGTCCGGGACGCGATGATCTGTCTGAACTACCCGAAATCCAGCTCTTCAATCTAGCCGACGACCCCGGCGAAGAAACGAACCTGCAAGACCAGCATCCTGATCGGGTTGCCCGCATGAAGGAGATGCTTCGCGACGTGATTCAAAACGGCCGTTCCACGCCTGGTCCCAGCCTCAAAAACGACGCTGAAATCGTGATGATCAAGCCCATCACTGCACAACGAGGGAAGAAGAACAACAAGAAAAAGTAGCGTCGGGCGGGACGGGATTTTTCTTTAGCGATGCGGATCGATCAGTCGATCCGCAATGAATGCCCCAAAGATCAGAACGAGCCCGATCGCGAGGGAAAACTGTCCGGCGAACTCTCGCCCGACATTGAATACACGCAGCGCACCCGCCATCGCTGCAATGAAGCCGGCCAGGCCAACGATCCAAATCATTCCCCGAAATATCTTTCTCATCCAACGTCTCTCGGTCTCGGCTGAATCCCTCGCACATGAAGGGATGTGATTCTACTTGGAAGCATCAACACTTCTTCGGAAAGCAGGGTGCATTCGGTGTGTCCAATCGGGAAAGTAGAGTCGCTTGGACGCAGTCGTTGGAGTACCGACTGGTGCGATCGGAAACGACGACGCATCGACACGCTGAAGCAAACTCTGATCTGTAAAAGCGTGCATCAGCGCGAGCAAGTCGTCAATTTGCTGCTCCGATAGCTCTAGCTTCCCCATATCGTCTCGGTTCACGGTATCGGGATAATCGGTCCGTCCCCAACGCTGTGGCTCGACATCGCGTTTGTTGTAGAACTCCATCACCTCTCGCAAGGTCGCAATCGATCCATTGTGCATGTACGGCGCGGTCAACGTGATGTTTCTCAACGTCGGTGCCTTAAACTTCCCCAACTCGGCAGCGCCCGTTCGTTTGCCCAAGCCCGGATCCTTCTCGCCACGAGCCGGAACACCAAGATTGTCATAGCCAAAATCACTCAACAAGGGTCGCGGCCAACTGCTTGGTGTAAGGAAATGGCAGTCGGCACACTTCCCCGCGTTACGAAATACTTCCAGACCACGCTTCTCGGCTATCGACAGTGCATCGAGATCACCGGCAAGGTATTCATCAATCCTGGCATCGAACGGTCGAAACATCGGTTCTTTGAGAAACTCGACGAGTGCTCGGTACACATGGTACGTCAGTTGCGTATCGTCTTCCCAACGATCCTCGCCAATCCATTGTCGGAAGTCATCGGCGTATGCAGAGCCTCGAATTCGCTCCGCCAACATCTTCTCGCCCGCAAGATTCATTTCGTTAGCATCGAAGAACGGCTGTTGAACTTGCTCGAATAAGTCGCGAGCCCGCCCATCATGAAAGAGCCCACCTTCATAGGCGTAGACCTCATCACCATCTGGCGTGAATGTATCTTCATACGCGAACCCCGGTATCAGTGCCGCATACATTAGTGACGGCGAATTCCGTGTTCCCTGGCGTCCCGCGACCGCTCCATCAGACACCGGTCTTGGGTCAGCAAACGCGGTCAAAGGTTGATGGCATGACACGCAAGCTTGTCCGACTGGTTCCGACAAGGCAGTATCGAGAAAAATTTGTTTGCCAATCTCAGCGGCGAGAGTGCCTCGTTCCGTCGCTTCTTCTGTCACCCTTGTTTCGTCCGCGCGCGAAGCCACCAAGGGAATCGACAAGCTGGCAAGCAGCAGAGTGAAGCGGAGGACGGATCGAGTCATTGCGTCGCCAAGAATGAGCGTGGTAAACGCAGTGTAACCAGCTTTCCGCTGATCATCACCGCCACCCTCAAAACCGCGTCGCCAGCCAGCCACTCAAACTCGCTTTACAGCGCCCTCACTCAATCGATTACGCGATCATGCGCGTGGCACTATTGGGAAGCCGGGGGCGCGATTGCGCCAAATTAGGACCGTCGACGCTTGGGATCGGACGTCGCCGTCGCACGAAAACGTCGCCGATAGATTGAAGGTCCACTCAATGAATCGACCTTTGATCAGACATCCAGAAAGGAGGCTGAAGTCGACTCCGAAGGCTCGGGCGCTGGCGCGGGCAACGTTTCTGGTACCGGTAAACGTTGTGGTGCCGGTGGCGCTGGTGTCGGCGGTGCTGGTGTCGGATCGCGTTGCAAGGGATTGCCCGACGGCTGTGGCTGCTGGACAGGCTGCGTGAGAACTTGTTGCAACAACCCGCGAGTGTCGGCAAAACCTTTCGCATTGGCGATATTACGTAGCTGCGGATTCCCAACGACTCCATCGTAATGTGTCAATAACTCTCGCAGTCGACGAATGTTACCCGCTGCGATCAGCGATGGAATCTCATTTGGTGAAAGATATTCGATCCAAGACTCGCCATGTTGGCTTGTTTGAAGCGTCCGATTGAGCTGCTCGGTCGAAGCTTGAAGTCGGCTTGCGAGTTCACTTGGATCAACCCAAGGTCGGGGGGTTGCGTTCACGTCTGCAGTCGGCGTCGCGTTGCGATATGCGTCGTAGTTGACTGCTGGCGCCGAACGCATCACCAATGGAGCGCGGTATCGGCCAGGGTACTTGCTGTCGTACCGATGTCGCTCGCGGAAATACGGGTCGTTAAGAAGATCGGGCGCTTCGAAACTACCGTGTCGATAGGGATCATACCCGTACCCATCAAAGCGGTACGGGTCGAAGTAACCGAAGCCGCCATAACCGGGATACCCACCAATGCCAATACTGAACCCGAAGGAGGACGACGGTCGATTCGAACGGTAGCCTTTGTGGCTTCTGCCGTATTGGCGTCCCGTCTCATATCGCTGGATCGTCGCGCCCTGTCCTGAATGGCCATGCGAGCGGTAGCTCCGACCCTGTGCCCGTGCTTCGGTGGTGTGGAAGCAGCCTGCAACAGCGACGAATAACATCAGCGAACGAAACATGCTTACCTCTGGGCATCGGACGACAAAGAACCGGACAACTCTAGGGCGCGGTCCGGGCGCAGCGTTCCGATCCGAAAGCTTTTACACGCTTTCAAGCCTCCTGATCGTTACAACACGCAGAATTGCAATTCGATCATTGGCCCCAACAGTTCGCGCTCGGTTCAATTCAGTGATTCGACGCGACGGGATCACTTGTGGAATGAAATGAGCGTTTGAAGTGACCTGCCCAACAATGCGGAGGACTCAAGTCTTACGCCGTCGAATGAAACGACGATTTTTCATGCTCTTGCAACGGTCCTTCGAATCGCGAGCGATGCACACTTGCTTCAGATTCGTCACGACGTCGCTGGAAGACGAAGTGCTGCGCTCAAGAAGGAAGACGTCCTGCGCCCAGGAAGGCACCCGAGCGGTTGGATCACGAGTCGCATGTCACGGTGCCACGGCAACGCCGAGTCTTCATCACGCGATCAATTCTGGGACAATCCGAGCCTCGTCTGGGCCCGTCAGCTTGTGCGTCCTACCGGCATGCTGATACGTGAGAGTCTCGTGATTCAATCCCATCAGGTGAAGAATTGTCGCGTGCAGATCGCGAAAATGGACTTTATCCTCCACCGCACGTGCCCCAGTCTCGTTGGTCTTCCCGTGCACGAAGCCCGAATTCGCGCCACCCCCTGCCAACCAAAACGTAAACCCTTTCTCGTTGTGTCCGGTCTCGTCTTTCCCATCATCGGGCGTCAAACCGGGTCGACCGAACTCCCCACCCCAAACGATCAATGTGTCATCCAGCAGACCTCTGGCCGCCAGATCTTCTAGTAGCGCTGCAATCGGTGCATCGACGGTCTCGCAGTTTGCCTTCAAGTCGCGACGATGATTCTTGTGTTGGTCCCACCCGCCATGATTGACTTCGATAAATCGAACCCCGGCCTCAGCGAAACGCCGCGCGAGCAAACACTGTCGACCAAAATCTGTGGGTCGGCATGTCCCAATCGACAACTTCTTTCCGACGCGATAGCGATTCAATGTCGCTTCCGTCTCATTGCCTAAGTCCAGCAATTCCGGAGCCGACGACTGCATGCGAAACGCCAACTCCATCGACTCGATCACGCCTTCCAGATGTTGATCCGAGGGACGCATCGACGCATGGCGTCGATTCATCGACTGCACAAAATCGAGCTGCACGCGTTTCGCGGGCGGAGGTAGATGTGTTCCATCGATATCACGTATCGTCGCCGCGGACATGTTTTCGCCGTTGGTTCCGATCGGCGTGCCCGCGAACTCCGTGGGCAGGAATGCGCTCGAATAGACGGACGGTTTAGCCGCATTGAGACTAATGAATCCAGGCAAGTTCTCGTTCTCACTGCCTAGGCCGTATGAAACCCAAGACCCCATGCTCGGTCGCTTGCGAAGACGCTCTCCCGTGTGCATTTGCAAGAATGACTGCGAGTGATTCCCCGTATCGGCATACATGCCGTTGATCATGCACAAGCGGTCCGCATGCTTCGCCGTTTCTGGCATCAGTTCGGAAATCCACAATCCACTTTCGCCTCTTTGTTGGAAGGAGAAAACCGATCCTGGATGCTTCTTCTTTCCTGTTTGTGGTTTGTAGTCGAACGTATCCATTTGCGCAGGCCCGCCACTCATGCAGAGAAAGATGACACGTTTCGCGCGCGCCGTGAGTGGTGATACCAAACGGGAACTTGGGGTAGCGGCGTGGACGGATCGTGGCTGACTCAATGCTTGTAGCGCCAAATAGCCGAAGCCACATGACGCGGTTTGCAATAGATTTCGTCTTGAGACCATGGCTCGTTTCAATCCACGTAACGGAATTCACTCGTCATCAATAAAGCCTGGCAAAAGCTCGACCAGAGCTGCAACCGCCGCTCTTCCCGATCGGGCAGTCGTGTCGCCAAACCAGCATCCATCGCTTTCAAGAAGCTGCGGGTTTCGCGTCCTTCAGCGCTGCTCGGAAGCCGTTGCAAAATACGCCGGAACACCTCCTTGATCCGACCGTCGTCGGTAAGTTCCGGATTCAATAGCATTCGTGATGCCAAAGAATTAGCACTCGCAACCACAAAGTCGCCGTTGAGCAAGTACAAGGTTTGGGTCGGCAACAACGTCACATCACGTTTTCCAAGCACTTCGACACCACTTGGCAGATCGAACGCGGCGAGTTCTTTCGGAGATGCATGACGGAGTTGGCAGAGATACAGACTGCGATGGCTGCTATCGCGATGAAGGTTGGTCGCTTCCCCCGGTGGCCAATTGATCAAGGCGTCAATCTCCTGAATCGCGGAACCCGACTGCGGCGCCATATCCAGCCCGCCAGTCGTTTGAAGCACACTATCCCTCAACGATTCCGCGTCCAAGCGGCGACGACTGTGTCGCGCCAACCATCGGTTCGACGGATCGATTCGGATCGCGTCTTCGCCTGCCAAACTTCCCAGCTGGTACGTCCTTGTGAGTACGATTCTTCGAATCAGTTGCTTGACGGACCAATCTTGTTCAACGAATTGATTGGCAAGGTAATCCAATAGCTCGGGATGGGTCGGTCGATCACCATAGACACCAAAGTCATCAGGCGTCGTGACGATCCCATGTCCCATTAATTGGGACCACACACGATTGACCATCACGCGGGCCGTCTGCGGATGATCTCGGTCTGTCAACCAACGAGCCAACTCCATTCGCCCGCTACCCGCGGATGATATCGAATCTGAAAATGTCTCTGGTGCGTTCGATTTCTGCGGAGCATAGGCGGTCAAGAATCCCCGCGGCACCTCCGGGCCCAACTTTGCGCCATCACCGTTGATATGAATCTTGCTGTCCGACGGCGCTGATTTATCGCGGACTCCCATCGCGTAGCCATCGACAAGCACCGGTGCGATTCCAATCGGTTGGCCCGACTTGCGATGAAGGCTAATCGCCATCTCGTTCCCAAGGGCGCGATCAAAAACGGCCAACTCACCAACATTTCCCGTGAGCGGTGCGAAGTCATCACTTCGAGACGCTAAGCAAAATCCAGTCGACTTATCGAACGTCGGGGCGAGTTCAGCATCAATCTCTTGACGACCGTTGAGCAGCACTTTCACTCGCCCACCGTTGCGCACCAACACGATATGATTCCAAGAGTTGGGTGGAATCACGGTGCTAACGGCGATCGACTGTTTCGCGACATTACCGTTGAAGACAAACAGCTTGCCAGTTCGCGACTTGTCATGTTTACCGCCAATCCCCAAATGGTCACCGGCAAGCGATTTTTCACCATGTTGCGCGCGCGAAAAAAGGTAGGCCGTGATCGGTCTGGCATCATTCGCGACAGTATTTCGGAACCAAAACGAAACCGTATAGGCATTCCCCGCATTCGGGAGATCGCCACGAAAGGATGCCCCTTTTACTTGCGCGAACTCGCTTTCGGAGTAGGTCGTTTGTGATCCCGATTGCGATCCCAACTCGAGATCATCTGTCTTCTGTTGCAACGATGCCTGAACGACAGGTTTGATCTGACGAATGAAATCGTGATAGCCTTCGGGAAAGACGGGTATCGTCGTCCTGTCGATCGGAAGTTGATTCCTGATCCACGTCGAACGCAATTCATGGAGAGGGGTGGGCGGTGCCGTCAGCTTTTCGTTTCCCGCGGCGCCGTAGAGCGTTTCCGTGCTCGCAAAAATGCCAGCCAATGCATAGTAGTCTCGCGTTGGAACAGGATCATGTTTGTGATCGTGGCAACGCGCGCAGGCGACGCTGAGACCGATCACGCCCGTGCAAACGACGTTGATCTGATCGTCGACCACGTCCATCGCGAAGTTCTTGTTCATGGCCGCAGCAGGCTTCGACCCGATCGCAAGAAATCCAGTTGCCGTGAGCTGACGGTTTCTTTGCTCTGCGCTGTTCGCCGGGAGAAGATCTCCGGCGATCTGCTCGGTCAAGAATTGATCGTAAGGGGTGTCGGAATTGAAGGCACTGACCACATAGTCACGATACCTCCACGCATGAGGAAACGTCGCGTTTCGGCCTAGCCCATCATCTCCATTGGATTCGCCGTATCGGGCGACATCCAACCAATGACGGCCCCAACGCACGCCAAACTGCGGACTCGACAGAAGTTGATCGACCCATTTCTGAACCACTTGCCGTCGGTCCGCCGGATGTTCTGACCGCGAATGCGCCGCCACAAAATCTTTAACACTTGTGTCTGTCGGTGGAAGCCCGATCAAATCGTAGTGCAGTCGGCGAATCAAGGTTCGAGCATCCGCGTCTGCGACGGGCGCGAGTCCAGCAGTTTCCATGCGAGCTAGTACGTAGTGATCAATCGCATCGCGCGGCCACCGTTGATCCATCACCTCCGGCGTTGAAGTCTGCTGTCGGGGTTGGAAAGACCACACAGACTGCTCGTCAACAATTTTGGACCGCTTGGGACTGGAATCCAACGGACGCGGATCGGGAGCTCCGAGTGAGACCCATTTCACAAAGTCTTTGATGATGGCATCCGAAAGGGGTGCTTCCGGTGGCATTTCCAGGTCATCGTAGCGAAGTGCCTGAATTAACAAACTTTCATCCGGGCGACCAGGAACCACAATCGGCCCAGATTCACCCCCGACCGTCATTCCATCCGGGTTGTCAATTCGCAGTCCCCCACCCAGTTCATCCGAATCGGCGGAATGGCATTCGTAACACTTCTGCACCAGAACCGGCCGAATCTTGGACTCAAAAAAGTCACGCTGTTGCGAGCTTACATCAGCGCCACGGACGCTGCAGGCGCAGTCACCTAGCCAACATGAATGGATCATCACCGCAACAAAGAGCGATGAGGCGGCAAGTCTAAAGCAGTTCACGGTAGACAGCAGCAGATTGGCGGGAGACTCAGGCGGGAAGGATCATTGTCGTGACCGCCGCCCCCGTCCGCAACATTGTTTTCCGATCTTCGGGGCAATTCGGTCGTTCCGCGATCTCCGCTCATCCCTGCTGTCGATTCGAATGGGCAGCGGATCAAGCCGTTATCATGGTGAATGAATCCGTTTCTGCTACTCGATTCGAATGCAACGATGCACCACCCACATTGCCTGCTCATCTGCTTGATTTCGCTGCCATGCACCGTGTTTGCCGCCGAGCGACCCAACATCCTCTACATCATGGCGGACGATCACGCCTGCAACGCGATCAGTGCGTATGGAGGCAGACTGGCCGACATCGCGCCGACGCCAAACATCGACAGGCTGGCGAAAGAAGGCATGAGACTCGACAGGTGTTACGTCACGAACTCGATTTGTACGCCGAGCCGAGCTGTGATTCTGTCGGGTCAACATTCCCATGTGAATCAAGTAAAGACTCTCGTCGATGCGTTTCCCGGTCCCGACTCCGGAACACCCAATGTCGCCAGCATTCTAGGGAGAGCCGGTTATGAAACTGCGCTGATCGGCAAGTGGCACCTGCGTTCGTCGCCATGGGGCTTCGACTACTGGAAAGTAGGTCCTGGCCAGGGTTTCTATCACGATCCAGTCTTTATCGCGTCGACAGACGGCGTCGCTTACGAATCACGAGTCAAACGCAGCGCGCAACGGACCGAAGGGTATTACACCGACCTCGTCACGGACTATGCATTGCAGTGGCTTGACCAACGCGACTCTGCCGCTCCCTTTTTCATGATGTTGCATCACAAGGCACCACACGGAAAGTGGGAACCGGCAGATCGTCACAAGGACTACCTGGCGGACGAAGAGATACCAGAACCGTCGACCCTATGGGAGGACTTTTCGCATCGCTCCTCAGCCACCCGTGAAATGGGGACATCGATCACAAGTCGATTGTCTCCGCGTCGCACAATGGTCGCTGACGTTCAAAAACCAGACTGGCCTGCTGGATCGATTGACTTGAGCGGCATGAACGAACGTGACAAGGGGAAGGCCGCTTACCAAAAGTACCTGCACGACTATCTCGGATGCGTGAAGGCAGTCGATGAGAACGTCGGCCGAGTTCTGGATTACCTTGACGCGAACGACTTGGCAAAGAACACGCTCGTCATCTACACATCGGATCAGGGCATGTTCTTGGGCGAACATGATTATTTCGACAAACGATGGATCTATGAAGAATGTTTTCGAATGCCGTTTCTCGCGCGATTGCCAGGCGTGATCCCAGCCGGATCCGTGGATGACGTCCATCTGTGTTCGAATCTCGATTTTGCCCAAACGATGCTCGATTTCGCATTGGTCGATAACGCACCGGAGACGGACGAGATGCAAGGCGCGAGTTTGCGCCAGATCTTGAGCGCTGAATCTCCGGAAACTTGGCGCGACGCGGTCTACTATCGCTATTGGATGCACTTGGCCCATCACCACATCCCGGCGCATTACGGGGTCAGGGACGATCGCTACAAGCTCGTCTTTTTCTATGGCCTTCCGCTAGACGCAAGCCTCGGAAAAGGAGACTTCCCTGCCTCAACTCCGGGCTGGGAGTTGTACGATCTTGCAGACGACCCTCAGGAGACCCGCAATGTCTACGACGACCCCGCCTATGCAGACGTTGTCGCGCGTTTGAAATTGCGTCTGTCGGAATTGAAGGAGCAGTACGACGACCAAGACGATGCCTACCCCGAGTTAATGAGCGTCCGGGAAAAGCTATGGTAGCTGACCACCGCTAAACCGGACGATCGCCCGAAATCGCGACGCGACGCATCTCGCGACGGTGGCCGTGGTAATCGTTCAACGCATGGTGCAAGACGGCGCGATTGTCCCAAAATGCAACCGCGCCCGGCGTCCAGCGAAAGCGACACGTGAAATGCTCCTGCGATGCATGCCGAAACAGAAACTCCAGCAGGGGAGCGCTTTCGGCTTCTGACATATCTTTGAATCGGATCGTGAACGTACGGTTCACAAACAGCATCCGCTTTCCCGATTCGGGGTGCGTGCGAATCACGGGATGCTCCATTTCTTCAAACGCCTTGTCACTGGTCTCCACCGACATACTTCGCCAGTTGGACTTCGATCGACCCTGTGGCGCGAACGGACCACGCGCCGAGTGGACGGCCGTCAAACCATCCAACATCCGTTTCATACCTGACGAGAGCGACTGATAGGCAAGGTGTTGATTTGCAAACAGCGTGTCTCCACCGCACGTAGGCACATCGACTGCATAGAGGACGGATCCCAACGCGGGGCACTCCTGGTGGGTCACATCGGCGTGCCAACTTCCGCCAAAGTTTTTGGTGGTCTCATCTGCCTCGCGAACGACGCGAATGATCTCTGGATACTCTTGCATTCCCTTCACGAAGTCATGCTCTTCGAGTGCGCCGAACCGCCTGGCAAAGGCGATTTGCTGCCCCGGCGTCAGGCTCTGACCTCGGAAGAAAATGACCATGTGGTCAACCAACGCTTGACGAATGCGAGCGATCACATCGTCGGATAGCTCATCCGAAAGTGATACGCCACCAATCTCCGCCCCCAAGGCTCCGGCGACAGGGTCAATCGTCAGCACTTCAACACTCATCCTTCGGCACTCACATTCAGTAATTGACGCTGGCCCAAACCTTGCTCCATTCGTCTCCGCTCATCGAAAACGACCATTCTCCCCGGGGTCCCAGAGGTCAGCATTGCTACCCAAGTAAGTCTTAACCGCGGACGTCGCTTCGTTCAGTTCCAAGAGGGTCGACTCGGGCAGCTCTTGTGCCAAGAACCGCACGTTCGAGTTCAACTGCTCGGCATTTCCGGCTCCGGCGATCACACTTGCAACGCCGGCCTGATGCATCAGCCACTTCAGCGCAACTTCTGCCATCGTCAGTTGCATGCCGGACGCAATTTCGCGAATCTGACTCAACGTATCGAACATTTCCGACTCGCATCCTTCTTCGTCATGTCGCGTGTGTCGCCGAGACTTTGAAAAATGTCGCGTCCGCGCTTTGCCCTCGGGTACCTCCGAAGCGTAACGATACTTGTCTGCCAGAATGCCATGCAGGAGCGAACTGTAGACCAGGATCCCGATGTCGCTTTTTACGCAGTAGGGCTGGATCTCAAATTCAATCATGCGAGAAAGCAAGTTGTACGGGAGTTGGTTCGTCAACGGTTTCTGCGCCGGCACGACCTCTGCGAGATCGCCTACACCCATGTTACAGACACCAATCTGTCGAACCTTTCCTTGCTGCTGCAATTCGCGCATCGCACCCCAGGTCTCCGCTAGCGGAACGTCGCGATCGGTCCAGTGCGTCTGATAGAGATCGATGTAGTCGGTTTGCAGCCGCTGCAGAGATTCCTCGCACTCCTGACGTACTTGCTCGGGGCGCATTTGTGAGGGTCGGATCTTTGTCGCAATGACCGTTTCGTCCCGTCCCCCATGATCCGTGAGAAATCGCCCGAGCAGTATCTCGCTTTGGCCATCCCCATACATCGGCGCCGTGTCAAAGAAATTGACACCGGCGTCAATCGCCGCACGCATCGCCTGCTTCGAATCATCTTCCGATCGGTCGCCCCACATCAGGTCGCCGATGATCCCCCAGCAACCAAAGCAAAGACGCGAAACAACGAGATCTGTGTCAGGGAATGTATGGAATTGCATCGACGCTTATGACGTTGGAGAAAACAAGCGTCATGAGTCTATCAGCTTGTCTCCAAGCAATGCATTTCAAGAATCGTTATCCGTAACCTTCGGCGCTATGTAGACCAGCGTGTCGGGATGCTTTTGAATCCACTCGTCGAATCGCATCCGCTCAAACGGGTAATCGGCAAGGGGAATTCCTTTCGATTCTTGTCCGTAGCGTTCCCCACGCAAGAGATAAACGAGCTGGTGGTTGATGTCCAAGCCTCCGACACTAAGTCCTAACGTTTGATTGGGCCCCCGCGAATCCTTTGGCTGATTCGTCAAGACCCGAGCGCAATCGGCCAGGTCGCAATAGGAAACTGAAATTGGGACTTTGTTAATCGTGAGATTGGCGATGTGACGTGTTGGATCCGTCATCTGCTCCAAGACGAAAGCGCATGATTCGCCATCGACCTCCACGCCAACGATCGGAGCCTCCTCTGGAACATCTACCTCACTAAGTTCTTGAAGTGAAGGGTCGTCCACACCGGGATAATCGACGAAGAAAACCAGCGGCTCATAGAACTCGCCTCCTTCCATCAATCGTTGGAGTTCCTCCGCCTCAATTCGCCACTGCCGTCGCTCCGCCTCCGTAGGAGGATTGATGTAAGCGAACTTGCTTTCTCCATCAGGAGTGGTCATCCACCTCGAAGCGGCGTGCGTGCCCCCTGCCATGAGGGCCACACCAAACAACAGATAGATTGCGAATTGATTCTTAGAAACCGGGAACACTCAGTGGCTCCGAAATGTGTGGGAGACTATTGAAGGATCAGTGCATCCTAGGAGCGAGACTATTGGTGGAAAGCCCAATTCTCGTATCCGCGAGTACCTTCGGTTATGTAGGAAATGTGCGACGCTGCACCCAATCCCGCCAACCAAAGGTTCATCCCCCTTACGAACCCAGTATGGCGTGCAGGCCTACCGCTAAGTCATTGGGCCCGGCGTCCATTCTCCGTGAACATTTCGCTTGAAGACCACAAATCTTTGCATCAAGCGGGTAACCCGGCGTCCTGGGCACGTCGATCGGCGAATCGGATAACTCAAACGAGTCACAGCCAATCTCGAATGTCCCCGCGAGTCGAGCTTCGTGGACGACGACCCACGGGGCGTTTGCTGGCAAATCGCCGAAAACATCGCCTCAGGGCGTTCGAAGTTGAAAGTCGCGGACGGTCAATTTACCGAAGGCGAATGTCAGCATGACCATCGTCTTCTCTCGTTCGAGCGCCGGATGATCGATCTCGGTTGTGAAATCATTGAGGCCCAAGGTTGCTTTGGATCCATCGATCTTCAAACGCACTTTGACCCACTGATCGTTCACCGCAGAGAGGTCGGGCATTCCTTCTGGCTTTATCGAATCGCCCTTGTTCTGCTTCGATGATTTCGTTTTCCAAGCGATGATGCGCGTGGGAACTTTCGAGGGTCCCGCAGCAGCGGTCGCTGTCTCGTCCGCAAGCGTGACGCGAAAGACATGTCCATCGCCATTCAAGGTAAACACGACGCGTTGGCAATCGCTCGGTTTCATCTCGAACTCAACCGTTCCCTCCTTGAAATCATGAGGCCACTTTATGATCGGGCCGTGATTCTTGAACTGCTTGTAGAGTTCGGGATCTGCCACACAGGACGCCTGGGATTCTTGAAATTGCCATTCACCGCGTTCAGCCGAACGCCCCGAGAACTCTGCCTCTGAAAAGTTGTCGATCACATCGCCGGCGGACGCCCAGGCGGGAGCGATCGACATTGCGAAGCAGCATAGAACTTGGACGAGATTGAATTTCATGGGTTACGCTCGAAGACCTGCGGTACACCGCGACCCACTTGGGCTGCGGCGAGATGTCGTTCCCGATCATACACCGAAGGTGATTACATGGGGCTGAACCATCTGAAGACCAAACACACAGAGGCAGACCAAAGTCTTCCTGGACTCAAATATTCAGTGGCCTGACCTGCGACCGATCAACTTCCGATTTTCCCAATCCGTTCGCAGCAACCATCAGCAGGGCCCCATCCTGGTGACGCGGCAGGGTCATGGTCGAAAAGACGAAACGCAGAACCCAACGGAAAGATGTACCGGGGTAACACGGCGTGACAACTTCGTCCGATGATCGAATGAAACAGGTTTTTCGATGCACCGTGCCGACAAATTTCCTGATTCAACGCCCCTGCGAAAGCAAACCTATATAGATTGTCATGAATCAAATTGAAGAATCGTTCTGTTCCTCAGGATCTCCCAAACGAGAATCCTGGTCGAACGTTACACCGGAAGAACGGTGTATTCATAGTTTCGCAACCGTATGTATCGGAGTTGAAGATGACACTGAAGCGTTTGATCAAGTCTTGGGCGGCGATCTGCACAATCGTCGGTGTTGGGATGATCACGGCTCACG
>JBPCVD010000567.1:0-3926 GCA_051010815.1 Rubripirellula sp. | reverse complement strand
ACCAATGCCACTCGCTAGTGGTTCTACGCAAAACAAGGGAAAATAGGAATGAAAAAGGCACTATTTGCGATCGCCGCGTCCGTAATGGTTCTGACGTCCGGTACTCAGTCTGCTCTAGCTGGCTGCGGAACTTGCGACAAGTCGATCGTTGAGGTCGCTGTCGAAGCCGACAACTTCAAAACGCTCGTTGCAGCGGTCAAAGCCGCCGGTCTTGTTGAAACGTTGGGAGGCAAAGGGCCTTTCACCGTCTTCGCTCCCACCGATGAGGCGTTTGCGAAATTGCCGAAGGGCACCGTCGCAGAGCTAGTGAAGCCAGAGAATAAAGAGAAGCTGATCAGCATCCTGACCTACCATGTAGTGCCAGGCAAGGTAATGGCGAAAGACGTTGTGAAGTTGACGGGGGCCAAGACGGTTCAAGGCTCCGAAGCCAAGATCCAAGTGAAGGACGGTAACGTGATGGTCGACAAGGCAAAGGTCGTGAAGACTGACATTCCTTGCCTCAACGGAGTCATTCACGTGATCGACACCGTAATTCTTCCAAAAGAATAATCTCCAGGCGATCATCTTTATCACCGACGCCAGTCGCAATCGCGACTGGCGTTTTCTACGTTCCGAGGAAGTGAAGGCCATGAGTGTTTACGTTCGGTTGGCGAGTTTGCTTCTACCTTGCGTCAGCATGCTTGGCACCACAGCTGAAGCGCATACTCCGGTTGACTTCCTGGAGGTGCTTGAAGTGAAGCCTGCACAGATGATCGAGCACGGCGTTCAGCTGAAGACAAGGTTCGATGCCGAGCCTGTTCCAACTGATCTTCGAGGACCAAAGTTCTTTTCCCAGGCGATCGGGGCACTCGGACGAGATCGCAAGACTCCGCTTGCTTACTTGAATTGGTTTTCCATCGCCAACGTAAAGTCGGAGCCTGTTCGCAGCTTGGCCATCCTTGACATGGTCCGTGGAAGTACGAGCAAGAACCTGACGATCGGGGACGCCCAATACTTCCTTTCGACTGCACAGCGAATCACTTCGGGAGCACCCGAACCGATACCTGACGGTCTGGATCTCTACAAGGCTTATCGTGTGATGGATGGTGGGTCGGTTGATCTCGACTTGGAGATGACTGGGGCTGTCGGTACGAGCAAACGTACGGTGGGCAAACCTCTCTTCGTGTGCCTGCCGACCGCAGAATGGCATCATGACGAGCGTTTCACGCCGTCACATCCGAAAGACTGTTTCGTTGTTTACGAGTTGAACGCGGGCGCGCCTCTTCAGCGGACGTTCAGCACCATTGATCAGTTTGGATTGAATGAACTCGAAGCAGGCGATAAGTCGTGGATCTGTGTCCGCGCAGCTTTTCTGCGTGTCAACGAAAAGTAGCGTTCATCGAAATTTCGTTCGAAGCGGGCACCTTCAAGACTTTCCGTACAGTTTGGCCGTCGCTGCCAATTGTGCTTTGGAGTAACTGACGGTTCCGTCCGCCTCCCGTAATTCGGGGGCATCGTACTGAGTTTTTTGACCGCCGGTCGGTTGAAGCAGTGGTTTCAACCGTGAGTTCCAGTTCGGTACATAAAAGTGCACAAGACTCGTTCGCGAGCTCCCAACGACTTGGTCGGCGGGAGGCCCTACCACGCGATGTCTTGTCGCCACAACACGTCCACCGCTGAGATAAGTGAGCGGTTCTCCGATGTTCACCACGAAGTGTCGGTCACTCGGTGGAACGGATCGCCAAGTCGTTTCACCAGGCAGCTGAATTTGTAACGCGGCAAAGCCGTTGTTAGGCATGCTCTGATGCAGAATCGTGATCAGACTATCGTCGCGGTGTGCTCCCATTCGGATGGAGCGATCGGAATCGGGATAAGCATTGAGGCGAAGCACACTGGGTGGTAGGGAGTTGTATTCAGCCCAAGCATCTGCAGGAAGATCAAGACAGTCTCTCACCATGTCGACAAGTCGAACGCAAAGATTCTGCATGCGTTCGTAATACTCCGACCACTTGGCTTCCATCTCTTTGTTGGGAAACAGATTGTCTTGGAAGTACCAGCGCGCGGCGGGGTCGTTGTAGTATTCAGGATTTGCGTCACGCATCTCCTGAGTCACGATAGGGCCCATCGAGAATTTCTCGCATGCATCGGCGTCGCCATGATCGTTTTCGATACCGTAGCCCGCGCCCACCGACTCTGAATCGAAACCGGTCCAACCTCGAGTGCGGCCTTCCATGTGATAGCGACGCTTCACCTCGACCGGTTGTTGAAGAAATTCGTTGGTGGTTCTGCGCACACCGTCCAATAGCTCCCGCGGGATCACATGATCGGCAAGCAGAAAGAATCCGGTTTCGTACAGCGCTTTTTCGAGCGCGTCGTGCCCGGTTTCGGAGTCGAGGTCGACGAGCGGAAGGTCAACGTGCGATTCGCTCATGATCGTTCTGCGCTACGGGTACTGAGAACTGCGCTGCGGGTACTGAGAACTGCGTTGCGGACAACGTTACACGACACGTATTTTAGCGGATTTCGAAATTCGGCCGGCAAGCGATGTGCCCGCGAAACCGAGACGCGTTGTTCGTTCGTAATGTCGCTGAGGATGGACTTGGAATCCCTTTCCTCAGGGTGATTTCCGTCCTGCTCGCCAACGGTCGATTTCTTCTCGATCTATCAAGCTATCTTGGCAATATTGCTTCTCGAGCGTTTCCGCGGTGTCATCATCGACAAGTTGCAGGAGTCTGGAAATGGTGAGTGGTTTGAAGTCCTTCGTCCAAGATGCTTCCACCACCTCCGCCAGATACCACTGACGATCACCCGCATCCATGCCCTGCTCGACTCGACATTCAAGCCATCCTGCAGCATCTGCAAGAACGGGGGCGCCGGTGGCGTGAGATTCTGTCGCGAGTCCGGCTAGTTTGTCGACATCCCGACCGGAACAGGTTCCAAATGGCAGTGCCCATTCAATCTGGTGCTCGGAGATTAAGTGAGCAACGAAGACTCCCGACTCGGCAATCAGCTGTTGCGTCCAGTGGTGTTTCGCCAAGCCCACCATCAATCGAGGGCGATCGTCAACGATGGATGCTTGCGTCACATACGTCGCAATCAGGCCTCCCGTACGATCTCCGGAACGAGACGTGATCAGCCAAGTTACCGAATCCAAGCTGCGAAACAATTGGTCAGCCGCTAACGTCATCTGCGAAGTCCTGCTTCCACGGACGCGATCCCCGATTCTGAAAGATCAGAATACCATCGCGCTAGCCAGTTGGGCACTTTGCCTGCGATCAGCGTGATGCGCGGCGTGACCAGCTTAGACGGCAGATCGGGAGACTCGCAATCCGCTGATGACCATGTTCGGGTCAGCCCCACCACGACCATCGAGCAGGATCGTCAGTTGGCCGTCATTGACGGTCACAATATAGGAGCGCGTCACGATTTCATGTTTCCCGGTGACGACGGTTTCCTTCAACTCGCCTTCCAGGAAAATTTGCTGATCATGCTGATAGGCTCCCTCGTCACCGACGGTCAACATGACTTCATAAGTTCCGTTGGGAACGTCGACCGCGAAGGTGGCAACATTCTTGAAGTTCAAGTCGCGTGACAAGTTGGATCCTGCATTTCGACTCAGTGCTTTGACCTTGCCTCCTACCCATCCATGCCCCCGATCGCTGTTGTAGGTTGTTGCACCAGTGACTCGCGTGTGTCCAGTTTCAAGCGGAGACGAGCCGGTTCCAAAGTCAAATTCAAGCGGAGCGAATGGAGCCTGTTCATTGTCCTGGACATACAGTCGGCTGCTTTCCGCATCAAAGTCGTCTGCGATAGCCGAGATGGTGACGACCTGGTCACCATCTAGCGTATTGTCGTCGACTCCGATGATGGCGAAGCTGACGCTGGCCTGTCCGTCCAGAATCGTCACGGTTGCTGGGACGTTCGCTTCACCCACGTCATCGCTGTTG
>JBPCVD010000566.1:0-4009 GCA_051010815.1 Rubripirellula sp. | reverse complement strand
TCGAGCGGGCATGCTGACGATACGCTGGTGATCTTCATCGCCGATCATGGGACTTCAGAGCCCGGCGCGATGGGGACTCATTACGAACCGGGCGTGCGTGTGCCTTTCGTCATCCGCCGTCCCGGATCCAAGAAGCCGGGGATGACAAGCGAAGCGTTGGTTGCATTCACCGATCTCACGCCCACCATGTTGGATTGGACGCAGACGAATTTCGACGTTTACAAGCTGCACGGACGGAGCATACTGCCGATTCTGGAAGTGGAACGTCCGGAGGGTTGGAATCGCGCGCTCCTCAGCCACGTGGGACACGATGTCTTCGCTCACTATCCAATGCGAACGCTTCGCGGCCCACGGTACAAGTTGATCTGGAATCTGCTCTGGCGAGCCGAGTACCCGCTACCCATCGACACGGTTCAGCGCCGGACATGGGTGAATCTTCGTGAAAGCGGAGCTGACTCCATTGGCCAACGGACGATCGACCAGTTTCTGCATCGTCCGCAGCTGGAGTTCTACGATCTCGAATCCGACCCCTGGGAATCCCACAACCTCGCCAACTCAAACGATCCCGAGGTTCGGAAGATCTTCCATTCGATGATCGATGAATTGGCTTCGCGACTCGAAGCCCAACAAGATCCTTGGATGCGAAAGTACCATCCGATGCGGCCGGGACAGTAGCACCTCACGGGCAGCTGCAACCGATCGAGCGGGGACTCAAAGGGGTCTTCCTTGTCATCTGAATGACATTGTCGAGATGAGTTTCGCGAACGATTGAGTCAAGTGAATGTCGGCGTCAAATCATCGATGTCATTGAAATCGAAAGACTCGTCCTTCCCGTTGGTAGTCTTTCACGATCGCGCCGGCCTTCCCCCGAAGTCGCCCATTCCCTGTCGACGCACCATTCGCGAAAACGAACCAAGTCTTCAGCGTTCCCCCGGAGTTGGGAAGCTCGTCAATCAAAACGTGATAGCGACCTTCCGCATCGACGGGGCTAACGTAGTGCTTCGTCCAGTACTCACCAGGCCTCGCTTTTGACTCATCCGCGACGATCGCGAACGAGGGTTCCTTGTCTGCCTCGATCCTTCCGCTAACCATGAATGTCGCGCGCGCTCGGTCGTACTTGTACTGTTGGTTCGAAACTCGAATCTTTGGCAACGCGCCACGATCGTCAGGTGTCCCACGAAATGCGGGATGGTTCACAATCATCGCCGCGGCTGCTTCACTCAAATAGACGCGAGATTCACGCCTTGGAACGATCCGCCGGTAGTTCGCGTGGGTCGGCCCCATCAAGGTATTTCCCGCGCGATCCTTCGTGCGCGGCCCGATATGAGGGAGTTGAAACGCATGCCCCAATTCGTGGATCATGCCTTTCAAAGTCAATTCGGAGAGGAATGCGTTACCTAAGGGGTCGTCTATTTGGATGTCCCCCGGCCGTGTATCGAAGTTGCAAACCGACCAACCACCGATGGCTGGTTCGAAGCCGCCTCGGTAGTTTGCAAACCGCGTGGGCGGATCACCTCGATAGACGAAGACCCACCAGATTTGCCGATCATCGCTGACGGAGAGCTGGCGTCGTGCGGATGCGATCGCCTCTTTCCGAATCGATGGATCAGTGCACTTCGATGATGGTCTCTCACCTTGCACCAATAGAACTTCGGCGTGTCCACGGTCGATCCGAAAGGGCGACACAGGTTCGTCATGCCCCCACCGTTTGATTCCCTCGCGAAAGAATGCATCTGCATAAGCGATCGTTTGATCCAGACGATGCTGATAGTCGGGCACATCAACATCCGACGGAACGTACAACACGACCCTCACCTGGCAAGTATCCGCATCCGCGTATCCCACGAAACCCAACGCGAGGATCAGCATCATCAATTTTCGAATCATCGCCATGGTAGTATCACTCGACAAGAATCAATGCCAACGAACCCGCAGACAGCATTCGCGGACCACGTTGGCCCCGAACGAACCACATTAACCGATTCACCCGATTCAAATACATTCTCGGGCGATGATCGTGTGATTGTCGCCGAATCCCGACGCGCGTCATAATCGACCGTCGCGGCAGCGCCGAGGAATCGACGTGAACTCACAATCGAAGGCATCAACGAAGCATTGATGATTTCCGCCCTAATCTTTGCCGCCGTTCTACTGCTGGTCGGGGTCGTCATGCGACTCCGGTTTGCGGTATTCCAGCGACTCTTTATCCCTGCGTCGGTGATCGCTGGCATGGTGGGACTGCTTGTTGTCCAAAGCTTGGCGACTGCCGGGGACGCGGCTTCACCCGTGGTAACGTTCACGCAAGAATTGGCGGCGACGTTAAGAAGCTGGCCGGGATTTCTAATTGCCGTGGTCTTTTCAGGCATGTTGTTGGAGCGAAAACCGGCCCCATTCAAAGAGAGCATCTCACGGGTCGGCCGCCAAGGCTTGATGGTCTGGGTAATCGTTCTTGGCGAAACCGCGGTCGGACTCTTGGCAACTTGGTGGCTGATCAAGCCGTTCTATGATGTCCCCAACTCCATTGGCATGCTCATTGAAACGGGCTTTGCAGGAGGCCACGGGACGGCAGCCGCCATGGGGCAGGTCTTCGAGCATCCGACCATCAACCTACAGAGCGGACTCGATCTTGGAATCCTGATGGCCACTACCGGTCTGGTCTACGGTCTTGTTTCGGGTATCGCCTGGATCAATTTGGCCGTTCGTTTCGGTTGGATTCGCAAGCCATCTGGCCTTGCCGTTGGGCAGGCAACGACCACCGACCCCGACGCCCAGTCCTCGCGTCCGATGACTCCAATCGGCTACGCCAGAGTCCGCAACGAAACGATTGACCCCTTGCTGTTGCAGATCATTTGGCTGACGCTCGCCTTTGGCGTTGGGTTGGCTTTGCAGGCCGCAGTGACGCAGTTGGTGGGTTTGGTGGAAGCATGGATTTCCGTTGATCCCGTTTCGACCGACGGAGAGAAGCAGGTCTTTGCAGAACGACTGACGCTCGAAAGCATCGCCGCTAGTTTCCCACTCTTCATCTACACCCTATTCGGTGGCCTGATCGTTCGCCGCGGACTTCAGTCGATTGGTTACGACCATGCCATCGATCGCGAGACCATCAATCGACTGACCTCGACGGCGATGGACATCTTGGTCGTTGCCGCCATTACGACTCTTAACCTGAGTGCTGTGGCCACGCTGATCGTTCCATTCTCTATTCTGTTCTTCTGCGGGATCATTTGGACCGGCTTCTGCCTCTTCGTATTGGCAAGATGGATTTTGCCTGCTCAGCACTGGTTCCAACTCGGATTGATCAATTACGGAATGTCCACGGGCACGACGGCAACCGGCTTCGTTCTGTTGCGGCTTGTCGATCCGGAACTCGAGTCGGGCGCTGCGGAGGACTATGCCCTGGCTGCCCCGCTGTCATCGCCGTTCATCGGTGGCGGAATGGTCACGATCGCGCTTCCGCTACTGGTTCTCGAACGACTTCCCTTAGCCGGCGTGACCCTAGGACTCTTTGCCACCGTGACGCTCCTGGTCGTGATTGGGCGGCGATGGAATCGATCGGCGAACGCGTCAGTGCGGAACACGCCATCCCGATTGGAGTCGTAGCGTTACAATGCGGACCGATTGGGTTGCGGAATACCTGAGAAGATCAATGCGAGTTGGAGCATGAGCATGCGGCTGTCACATTCGTTCGGTTGTCGATCACTCTCTATGGTCGTCTTCATTGCGCTCCATACGGCGGTCTCGGCCGATGCGCAAGATGCTGTGTCTGGTGATTCGGTCGCGACTTCGACACTGAGTCCCGATTCGACGCTGAGTCCCGATTCGACGCTGAGTCCCGATTCGACGCTGGGCCCCGCCATCGTGGGCGACCGCGTGATTGACCTCTCTCACACGTTTGATAAAAGCACCATCTACTGGCCCACCGAAGATGGCTTCCGTCTCGTTCCAGAGAAGGCGGGATTCACGGACAAAGGCTACTACTATTCATCCAACCGATTCATCGCTGCCGAAC
>JBPCVD010000565.1:0-7649 GCA_051010815.1 Rubripirellula sp. | reverse complement strand
GGGAAGACTTCACGCGGTGCCACAGAGCCAACCTCTGTCGGCAGCGTCGCGATCAGTTGTCACTTCGAGGGAAAGAAGGGAAAGAGATGAAACGGCTGCTGTGCGTTTGGCTTCCGAATTGGCCCATCCAAAGATTGTGGGCCGAGATACGACTCAACGGCGACGCGCCTGATTTCGGTTCAACACACACGGACGCCTCTCTCGGTAGCGAGCTCGTTCCGCCGACTTCTCCCGGTCCCCCAACCGTTTTGTGGCATGAAGATCCACGGCGGGGGCGGCTGGTCGTGGCTTGTTGTTCCCGCGCGCGCGCCTTCGGGGTCCGTCCGTCGATGAAGATTGCCCAAGCTGGTGAACTGATTCAGTTTCAATCGGGTGAGGCGACGTGTGACCGTGTGCTCCAGAAACGTCATGATCGTCATTTGGATCAGGAAGCGTTGGAGCAGATTGCAGTCACATTTCAGCAACAAATTTGTCCCTTAGTCGCCGTTGAGCCGTTGGATCAAAAACCTTGGGCAGGCCATCCACGCCATCAGAGCGAATCACTGTTGTGTGACATTAGTGGTGTGTCCCACCTCTTCTCAGGGGAGGCTGGTTTGCTGGTCGCTGTCGAAGAATTGTTGGCCAGTTTAGGGCTGAGGGGACAGATGGCTGTCGCCGATTCCGTGGGAGCGGCTTGGGCTTTGGCCCACAGCGGCTTGCCTCCTCGTCTATCGCCATCTTCGTCGCACGATGGCCAGGTTGAGAATCCAAGTGAAATGGCGACACGACATTGGATCGTTTGTGGACAACGGGAAACACGCGGTGCGATGGAAAGATTGCCGGTCGAGGCGTTACGAATCTTTCCGGAAGCCGTGGCCACGCTGTCGCGATTGGGAGTGGAGTCGATCCAGCAATTGTTGACGTTACCTAAAAGCGGTTTGGCGACGCGTCTTGGGCCGGGTTTGGTACGCCGAATCGAACAAGCGTTGGGAGAATCCGATGAGCCATTGGAGGTGCATCGGGCCGTTGCTGAACACGTCGCTGGCCTGACCTTGGAGTATCCCACGAGTGATCAACCGATTCTTGCAGATCGAATGATACGGTTGGTCGAAAAGATCAGGGCGGGCTTGGCAGCACGTCAGCGTGGGGCACTACGCATGACGTGCCGCCTGGACCTTTCGGGCCACCCGCCACTGATCTTAGAGATTGGTTTGTTTGCGCCCACGACGGACGTTGACCATCTCAGTGGATTGATGATCAACCAGTTAGAAGCAAAGCGAGTCCCTGCGTGTGTTGAACGTCTTACGGTATCGGTCACACTTTCCGGACCACTGCGAAGTGTGCAAAACGCTTTGTTTCAACACAACGATGTCAGCTCTTCTGATGCGTGCACGAGCGGTTCAACCATCAGTCGTTTGGTCGATGCGCTCAGTGGGCGATTAGGACGAGAGGCGGTGCTGGGTGTGAAGATCGAAGATGATCCTTTGCCCGAGCAATCCTTTTGTGTTTTACCACTTGCGGGCAGATTGGATTCGCCGACCTTCAGTCAATTGCATAAATCCGCAGCACGCGATTTGCGACGGTCACGCTTGAGCCGGCAGTCTTCTTTGAAACAAGAGCAGGGAGTTTCTTTCCAACCTTCACCAGAGGATGCGTTGCGTCGCCCTCTTTCCTTACTCACTGAACCATGTCCATTACGTGTTGCATTTCCACACGGTTCTTTTTGTTTGCATGTTTCGTCTCCACGCCTTCCCGAACGCATCCGATTGGATGGAAGAGTGCATGAGATTGTGATGCACTGGGGACCGGAGAGAATCGAAAGTGGTTGGTGGAAAGGAGCCTCGATTGGACGAGACTACTACCGCATCGAGACGGACCAAGGGCAGTGGTGGTGGATCTTTCGCAACCTGGTTTCTAAATCGCGTGCTGAATCGAACCCCCGTTACAGCTGGATGCTGCATGGTCGGTTCAGCTAACGTTTGATTCACAGCGTGCCAAAAACGACTTCTGTTCCCTCCCTTGAAGTCACGTTGGGCTCAATGTGAAAGGTTGAATAGCACAGACTTGCTATGCAGACACGCGATGCACGCTAGACCAGAGTCATGATCTTGAGTTGGCGTTCGTCCGAGGCGACCGAACCCTCTCGCCGCATTTCCGCAACGGCATGTTCCAAATCGTGCTGAGTCGTCAGTCCTTCGCGGACGATCAGTTTCTCTAAAGAAGGAATGTTCAGCAGTTGAGTAAGCAGGAGTCCCCAAGTTCATCGGGGTCGAGGAAGTCCAACTTCGGTGGTGATTTCGCCAAAGGGCAGTGCGGAGGATGATTGCTGAGACAAGACTTCGAAGACTTGGCTCATCGTCATCAAATCGTGTTCAACGGCGAGCTGCCAAGGCGATCGATAAGAAAGCTGCCGATTCAAAACACGCTTCGACTGTGTCGACGAGTCTTAACAGCCTTGGAAGCTTCGGCCCGTCACTCGTGCTTTAGTCATTTCACGCGATCGGACGGCAGATCAGACCTTCTGGTCGATCAAGGCATCGAGTTCCAGCTTCAACTTGGGAAGGATCTCGTCATACCCGAACGCTCCCAGAGCTTCGGTGCCACGCTTGAGGTTGACCTTGGCCGGACCACACCAAAGCCCCAGGTCGGCATCGTCCGTTTCGCCAGGCCCATTCACGCGGCATCCCATCACGGCAATCGTGATCTGGTGGTCTTTGGCGTATTGCGTCATCTCTTTCACGCTGGCGGCGAGGTCGATGAAGGCTTCGTTTTCAACACGAGAGCAACTCGGGCAACTGATGATGTTCAAAGCCTTGTCGTTCAGCTTGACGACTGAACGCACGCGACCGGCATGAATGTCTTCGATGATCCCCAGGCCCGCTTCGATTTCCTCTGGTTTGCGGTCATTGGGCAGTGTCAATGACACGCGTACGGTGTCACCAATGCCACGCCCAATCAGCTGTTCGAACGCGATCCGTGTTTTGATGATCCCGTCAGGCGGCATGCCAGCTTCGGTGACGCCCAAGTGAAGAGGAATGTCGGGTCGTTGCTCCGCGAATCGCTGATTGACCTCGACCACTTTGCTTGGATCGCTGTCTTTCAGCGAGATCACGTACCGTGTGAAGCCAAGCGAATCGACAAATTCGCAATGCTCCAGAGCGCTCTCCAGCATGGGCGTGATGGAATCCTGCGGATCAAACTTTTCCTTCTTTGCAGGATCAACGCTGCCGCAGTTGACCCCGATGCGTATCGCGCAATCACCCGCGACCGCTTGCTCGACGATGAATCTGACTTTGTCCTGCCACGGCTTGTCGCGCTGATGATGGTAGAGATGGCCGGGGTTGTACCGAATCTTGTCAACGTGCGGCGCAACGGACTCGGCAAGTCGAAAGTTCTCTTGCAAGTCAACGGCCAAATTCGCGGTCGTTCGCTGGCGTATTTCGCCAAGTGCGCTGGCATCCTTGTCGCTGTCGACTGCGATTCGAACGACGCCCGCTCCCCGTTCACGCAAGGCTTCGGCTTGGGCCGTCGTTGCTTCGACGTTCTGAGTTTTGGTAGCCGTCATGCTCTGAACGGCAATCGGATTTCCATCGCCCACCGTGATGTTGCCGATTTGAACCGGACGGGTGGGATTGCGTTGGATGCTCATGTCGCTGTGAAAACGAGTGTCGATAGTGGGTAAAGGACCGGGCGGTCCCCGGGTGTCAGCAGGATAACACGCCGTCTACCAGTCAGCCCAGAAGGTCAAAACGACCAGATGGGGCTTGAGAGCCTTTTGCTGCTCGATCGCGATGGCAGTTGGGACCACAGGTGTCGATCGGTGGGGCTACCGATCTCGGCTCTGCCTCTTCGGCTTCGGTTCCGTCTTTTTCACTTTTGGTTGCTTGACTTGCACGGGCGTGAATTCGGCGATCTGGGACTTGCGTTTCCCCCATCCAGGCTGGTTGGCGGACTGGACCGACCAGATCGTCAGGTCATCGAGTTCAACAAATCCCTTGCGGGGACCGGCCACACCGAGTCCGTTTCCGCCACTCGAAGGCGAGTTCGCAAAGGACTCGTGCTCCGCAAAGAGTGTCGGCCCGTCCTTGATCTGCATAACAAATTGGGAGTCCTTCATCTCGGCCGTGATTTCGTACCACTTGCCTGACTCCCAAACAAAATCGGGAGCTTCCGCCAGTTTCCAGATCTCGTGATCGGCAAGCAAGCTGGTGCCCTGCTCGCTAAATCTGACTCGGCACACGTGATGGCCAAACTCGATAAAAGGCACAATGGAGGTTTCTGAGCCGTCGATAAACCGTAGGCGAAATGTGGCGATGAACTCCGGGGGTGTGATCGGAAGGCTGAGACGTGGTTCGTAGCCGAAATGGTCTTCTCTTGCGGCTTGGAATTCGGGGGACGACTGTTGGCCACGCAGCACGCCGTCGGCGACTTCCCAACGCGTTCCCTGGCGTTTTTGCCAAATTGATTTCGGGAGTGGGTTCGGCTTTACAAAGTCCTCCTTGAGCACGACTTCGCCGGGGACGGCAAGCACAGGCGCGGGCATCTGACCGGAAACGGCGGTCGCCAGGATGCCAACCGGAAGCAGGAAAATGAGTTTGCAGGTCCGCATTGTTAAACCCGAGTGAAGGGAGTGGGTGAAGCGTTGGATCGAAGTCCTCGTTGCCAAGAAGATACACGCCATGCCGAGCTTGTTCTGCGGGTGGCAGCATGGGAAGTCGACAAGGCATGAAAAAAAAGCCGCCGCGAACATTTCGCGACGGCTTTTAAAAATCTAAAAACGGTGATCGGGCGAGCCTTAGAGGGCGCCACCACCACCGCCGATGCCTCCACCGCCGCCGATGCCTCCACCGCCGCCGGCATCTCCACCACCTTCTTCACCGGTGACGAAGTTGAACGTTGTCACGTCACCAATCTGCGAGAAGAAGGGCAGAGGAGTGATTCGAACGTAGCGTCGGTCCGCTGAGATAATCGCGAGCGTTCCGAGGAATGCCCCCTCAGGCAGAACGGCGAGTTCTGGGCGGAAGCCAACTCCACCACGAAGTCGATTGAAGCCACGGCCTGGGACGACGTTGCCCCCGGTCAGGGCTTGGACGTCACGGAACAGGTCCGTCAGCACTTTTTCGCTGTCCGGTGGATCGACGATCTGGCCAAGCATTTGACCTTGAACGTCGCGTTGGACGTTACGAAGGTGAGCCAACTGAGCATCGGCAACCTCTTGCTTCCGCTGGCCCTCTTGGACTTCAAAAACCACCAAGGCGTCCTTCTCGGTCAAAGGTACTTGCTGGCGAATGAAGCGTTGTGTGGGACGTCCGACGTCAGTCAGCAACTCAACAGTCGCGTGACCGGTGGAGACATCACCCCAAACGCGGCGGATCAACAATCGATACTGTCCCGAAAAACCTTGGGGGCAAATGTACGTTTCAGAAACGTTGCCCGACTTGTCTCCGGCACTTCCGGGGAAAGCATCAGCGAGCAGCGTCCCACCGCCAGCGGTCGATCGGTTCTCCATGGAGCAAACCGTTCCGGAAGGCTCTTCGACGGCCAAGTCAATGTCCGCATCGCCTGTCCAGGAAACACGCACGATGACGTCGTGAGCCGAAGCTTGTTGAAGCGCGGTGTTGAATGCAGCTGCCTCTTCTTGGCGACCTTCTTCGATGAGTTGAGCGTGGGTCGCACGTGCCAGAAGACGAGCTTCGTCGGCAACCGCTTGGAAACGCTCCGGCCATGCTTGCGACAGAACTCCGCTGCAAGCCCAGGTGAGTCCCTCGACGCTATTGATGCGTTTCGCGATTCGCAGCCCCATTACGTAAGGCTCGCGGCGGTAAGGGTCCAGTGCTGAAACATTTTTGCAAAGTCGCAGTGCTGCAGCATCGGCACCGATCTCTTCGAGACGTGCCGCAACGTGCAAGACATCTTCGGGAGACTCGGCGAAGTCGACAGCCGAAAGGAATGCACGCTCGACGTCTTCCATCGGAGCGCCGGTGGCTTTCAGGGAAATCGCGTATGCGTGGTGCATCCATGGCTGAACGTGTCCGGCGCGAATTGCCGCAGCGATCGCATCGCGAGCTTGCGAGAAGTACGCGATCGACTCCTCTGTGTTACCAGCCTCTTCCGCTTTGGCGGCTTTCACCGAAAGCAGGCGAGTCGTTGCTCGAATGCGTTGGTCGAGAATCGTGAGGTCTTCGGCCGACTCGATATCGACGCCGGCGAAGTACTCGTCCCAGGCCTCTTCATGAGACTGCCCATCTTTCAACTTTAGTTGAATGGCAGAAACGTTCGCCGCGGATCGCGAGATTGCTTTCTTGGTTGCAGAAGCATCGTCAGCTGGAATCGTGGAGGTCGACTTCTTGCTGCGAAGCGAGATGTCGTCGGGGATGGCAAACATGCCACCGCCACCGCCACCCATGCCACCGCCCATGCCGCCACCCATGCCACCACCCATGCCGCCGCCACCCATGCCACCACCCATGCCGCCACCACCCATGCCACCACCCATGCCGCCACCGCCGCCACCGCCGCCGAGTTGCATGATCGGAACGACCAGGTCACCCACGGGATAGACTTTGTTGATAAGGTTTTGCTCAGCAGCTTCGATAGTCGTGATCTGCATGACTTCGTCCTTGATCATGTAGGTCAAGTCGAGTTCACGAAGCATCAGACGCATGAAGGATCGCAGCGTCACGTTCTTCAAAGACATGGTGACGGGCTCTTCAGCCGACAATCCAATCTCTTCCAACGCGCGGTTGTCGACGACAATTGGAATGTCGTGTGCCTCACCGATTTGCTGAACGGCATCGCTCAGCGGCAACTCGATGAAGCTTTGTGTGGTCTCTTCGCCCAACGCAGATTGAATGCGTCGTTCAGTATCGTTGTCACCGACAAGCTCGATGGCACCGTATCGCTCAAGACGGCGACGGCTCATGCGCTGCCACCAGTCGGAGTCGGGATACTGAATCGGGGGCTCGTCGACGAACGGGATGTTCGCCTTCAGAACCAGCGAGAAGGCGTCGACGAAGTTTCGTTCACGCATCTCGCGGTAACGACGGTCGCGGTCGTAAACCTGCAACATCAATGGGAAGTCGGTGAAGTGACGACCGGCAACCGAGTCATTTGTGATCGTGTCACCCGCGATTCGGGCGAACTCGAGCGAAACATCGCCGTCGGCCTCTTCGTAGCGGCCCTCGTCAATCAAAGCGTTCATCTGTTGCGAAAGCGTCTTCAACGTTGCTTCGCGTCGGAAGGTCTCTTCCAACAATTGAGCGGCAGCGATCGCGCCCTGAGCTTGTTGCTCAAGGTTTCGCTGACCTTCCATGAACTCTGCCTCGAGCCGGCTTGCGACTTGAATCGAAGCGCGAACTTGGGAAGCGAGCTCTTGTCGCAGTTGTGGGTTCACATCTGGTGCCGCCTCGATGTTTGCGAGCAAGCTTTTCAGCGAGCCGGAAACTCCGGTGGGGTCGGTGCGAAGGCGTCGATTCGCTTCACGCATCTGAGCTCGAACTTCGCCTCGAAGGCGTCCTTCGGCCGCAGCACGCTCACCGCGAATGCGGTCCAGAAGGTCGCCGCTATCTTCGAGTAATTCGTCGTCGCCAACAGGTGCCCCGCCCAACAGAGGGTTGTTCATCGGAGCTGAACGTGGAAACGCTGCGGGAGGTGGGGCCGGTCGGCCTGCG
>JBPCVD010000564.1:0-5356 GCA_051010815.1 Rubripirellula sp. | reverse complement strand
ATACGATTGACTGAACATCTGGATGACGTCGATAGATGGCTTGATGCGCAAGTACTGCTCGACTCGCCTTCTTACCCTGTTCGCGCCGCCCGGACGCAACCAGCACCAAATCGTCGATTTCCAGTGTTTCTCGATCTTGTTGAGTCGGCGTGATCAAGAACGCATCGTCGTCAACGCGAGCCGAATAACTCCCCTCAGTGCTAATCAACAAACGCTGACGACAGCCGCGGCGAATGAACTCGCACAATTCACGTCGCAACTCTCGCTCGGGAGCGGTGGCAGTGGGAGGCTCGAAGCTTTCGAGATGAACGCTGCGTGCATGCGCCTCATCCAGCTGCGTATCGGAGAGATGCTTGGTGACCCCGATATGCTTTGCTTTGATGATCGTCTTGGCGGCGAACTCGAACGCCTCAAATCGCTGAAACGCCTGGGACAGAGAATTGCCTCCAACCACGACGCCATGGTTTTCCAAGATCACACTGTCGCACCCTAACGCAAACTCCTTCGCAATCTGATCACCCAGCAACTCGCTACCTGGCAGGGCGTAGGCGGCGAATCCCGTTTGCCCACAAACCGTTTGAGCCTGATGAAACAGACGAGTATCGGGTGTCTGTTGGCAAATGCTGAATGCAACTAGCGCCACGGGGTGAGCATGGACGACGGCCTTAATATCGGGACGTACGTCGTAGACTGCTTTATGGAAGGGAAACTCGGAGGATGGCGGATGAGCTCCATGCGACGTCCCGTCAGAGCGTACGCAAACGATATCCGTGCGTTGAAGGCTTCCTTTATCCACGCGTGCAGGCGTAATCCAGGTATCGCCGGCCTCATCACGAATCGACACATTTCCGCCAGAAGTGGTGGTCATGCGATAACGATAAATTCGTTCCATCGCTCGCATGATTGCGTCGCGCGGGTGCACTAATTCTCTATTCACGCCGATACCTTTGATATGATCGCTGCGACGCATGGCCCCGCGCAGCGGACAGGGTAGCCTCAAGGATACCGCACCCCCTGCCAAAGATCAGCCGTGGGTGTGACTCAGTTCGACGAATACGTCGATGCGACGAGATCTTTGAGATGGTGACGGTCAAACTTCCCTGTACTCGTCCGTGGAATTTCATCCAGGAAGAGGTAGTGCTTGGGATTTTTGTAGGCGGCGAGGTGCTCAGCGACGTATGCCCTGATCGACTCCTCACTGGAATCTTCTCGCGCCCCCAGCAACGCAACGCAAGCGACAGGAACCTGCCCATCCTCGGAGTCCGCCAATCCCACCACAACGGATGCATGAACCGACGCGTGCTCGTCAATCACTGTCTCAACTTCTGCCGGCGCAATGTTGGAACCGCGTCGAACGATCATGAGCTTGCTTCTCCCCACAAACCAGACGTAACCGTCTTCATCGAAACGGGCGAGATCGCCGCTGTGCAACCAACCTCCTTTGAATAAGGACTCTGTCGCTTTCGAATCGTGCCAGTAGCCTATCGTTGCCGCAGGCGACTGGACCAGGATTTCGCCCGTCTGGCCAACGCCACAGTCATGTCCATCCGCGTCGACCACCCTCAACGTCGTGCCGGTCACAGGCAGACCAAGGGAACCCCATTTACGTTGGCCATAGCGAGGATTAACAGCGTAGTAGCTCCCAATCTCTGTCATCCCAGATCCTTCCATCACCTCCCAACCAAGCAGATCTCGAAATCGATGATGCAAATCAGCGGGAACGCTATCGCCCGATCCAATGCTGTTCTTCAGCGATGGAATCGGCGTTGGGTTGTTCTCAAGGTATTCAATGAAGTCCAGCAGGTCGCTCGCTAACAATCCATATTGCGTCACTTGGTATTCGTTGATCATCGACACCGCCTGCGTTGCCGACGGCTTCATGGCGAGGACGGTTTTGGCCCCGACATGCAATGCAGGCATCAACTGCGTTTGCAGACCGCCGGCATGACTGATCGGTTTGCCCACCAGCACGACATCGTCCTCGGTGAAGTCAAAAATCTGCCTCGAACTGTCGATTCCGGCGAACGCGCCGCCATGAGAATGAACAACGCCCTTGGGATGGCCCGTGCTGCCAGAGGTAAACAGAATCAAGCAGGCGTCATGAAGCTTGACTTCGACAACTTCAGCGAGCGGCGAATCGGCTATGAGCGAATCGAATGACACGATCTGCGGATGCGCCGCCGCGTTCCCCGGTTGACCGACGCGATACGTCGCCAAGTTGGGTTTTTCCTTCAGCAGTGATTCGACTAAAGCCTGCTTCGACTGATGAAACACCAAGAACTGAGCGTCAACGCGGTCGATAACATCGAGAGCCTCTCGATCGACATAGCGATAATTCATGGGGACGGCGACGGCACCAATTTGGTAGCACGCCATCGTTACCGTGACCGCCTCCAAACAATTTGGGAGCAGCCAGGCAATCCGGTCTCCAGGTTTCACACCTGCGTTTTTCAATCCGCCAGCCACCCGGCGGACTTCCCTATCAAGCTCCTGATAGGAAACCCGAACCTCTTCCCATCGAATCGCAATCTTGGTGGGGAACCGTGATACGGAATCCTGAATCAAGCCTTGCAGCGGCGTCATAACCATCCCCGGAACGTTGAATCTCGGTCGTTCCAGCTCATTCTAGCGGCGCGCGTCTCAGCGCTGTGCAGAGCAGAATTCGGAAAACGCTGACTTGGATTTGGCTCGCTGACAAACGACGGCGAGTGTGGCAACGCAGATACCCAAGACTTGAGCCTATTGAGGACTCACTTCGTCAAACGAACCATCTCGTCAGTTTGGCTTACGCGGCACGGGATTCGTTGCTTTGAAAGTTGTGGCGTCACTCTCTGATCGTAGAGCCGCGTGATCAGTTGCTGATACCCGTCCACCATCGATTGCAAGGACCCGTGAGACTCGACCAGTTGACGTCCAGCACTCCCCATTTCGCGACGCTTTTCTGGATCTCGCAACATGCTTGCGATCGCTTCCGTCATCGCGTTCGTATCTTGAGACGGCACTAAGGCCCCGGTCACACCATCGACAACCGACTCCTTCACCGATCCAACATCCGTCGCGACTACCGGAATGCCGGACGCAAGCGATTCCAAAATCGATACGGGTGAAGCTTCGTTCAACGAACAAAGCGTAAAGACGTCGAGCCCCGCCAAAAGATCTGGAGTGTCGTGACGTGTTCCGAGGAAATGGATGTGATCTTGAACGTCCAACTCACGGGCGAGAGCTTCGATCGACTCCCGTTCGGGACCATCCCCAATCACGACCCAGTGCGCGTCCGGAAATTGCGGACGTAGTCGGGCAGCTGCATGAACTAACATCGAGTGATTCTTTTCAGGCCGCAATGCAGCAACAATTCCGATTAACGGTGCCGCCAAGTCGAGACCCAGTTCACGACGAAGTTCAGAACGTTGCTTCGCGTCTGGCATGAAACGACCGCAGTCGATCCCATTGCGAATGACGGAAACCTTCTCGGCAGGGAACCGTTCAAAGTCCTTTAGAAACTGACCATGGGAGTCTGCCACTGCAATGAAACCATCGGTGATGCCAGTCAGGGTGCGATTCAACTTGCCAACCCCATCGGGCCACCCGGTTGAGTGGAGTGCCGCGCCAATCACAGGCACGCCTGCGATGTGTGCCGCAAGCCTGCCCCAGAACATCTTGTCGCCAGCCCCGACGGTCACCACGGCATCTGCATGACGACGATGAAACAGACCTGCGAGCCTCGGCAAGACTCGCAAGTCCCACTTTGACGAGATGTAGTTCGAATGCACCGGGAACTCGTCTCGAATCGACTCGCCCAATGGCCCAGGATCCTTGAGGCAGACCACCTCAGGCAAGACCTGCTGCGGATCCATACGCCGCATCAAATTGACGAGTAGGGTCTCCGCGCCTCCCACCGGCATGCTCGTAATTACGAACAAGCACTTCAGCGGCTGTCGCGAATGTCGTGGCAGATTCGTTCGCCAAGGTCGTACGCGAGTCATCAACATGCCGTGGCCTCCACCGAAGAATTCGTCGGTACACATAGCGAGTGGTCCGTTGCCGTCGCTTCGAAGGAGCCGTGCGGTGGCAAGAAGTACCGAACGCTTGGCTCCAATCGAAGCTTGCGTCGATCGAACCCAAGCCAATTCACAAATTTTGCGGAGCAAGGGTCCGCGTGAAATCTGCGGATGTGAAATGGGTCACCGCCCGGCAGGTTGTAGCCGCCGTAGGCACTGCAAAACCCGTGGAAGCCGGCCTCGTAAACAGCCTCGATCGCTGCCTGAGTCAATTGAGCTGGCAAACCGAAAGGAAACGCCAAGTAACGCACCGATCGACCGATCATCTGCTCCAATTCGTCCTTGGCATCAATGATCTCACTTCGGATTTGCCGTGGATCGTAGAGTCGGCTGAAATCGACGTGGTGCCGAGTGTGACATCCGATTTCGATTCCTTGCTCCGCGGCACGGCGAAGCTGAGCAACCGTGTTCACGTTGAGGGGTTGCCCTGTGCGTTCGTCGTGCGGAAAGTAGCGTTGGTCTCGCACAAATGCAGTCGAAACAAAGTACGTCGCTGGGACACCGAGCTCGACCAGCAACGGAAGGGCGTAGTCGCTGTTGTCGGCGTAACCATCGTCGAAGGTGATGGCGACCGACATCGACGACGATTCACATTCACGCACTCGTCGCTGTACTTCTGCGAGATCGACCACATCGAAATGCTTGCGGCAATATTCGATCTGACTGCGAAAGGTCGCACGGGTGGTCGACCAATCGTTCGGTGTGTGATCGGCAACCCGATGGTAGAAGAGCACCGAGACGGGCGCCTCGGACGCCGACGCCATTCGACGCAATCGGGCGTGCCGAAACGGTCGGGCCACCATTGCCTGAGCGCAAAAGGCAGTGCGAAGAAGCTGACGCATGGTGTGGTAGGCCAAGGTGAAAATCAATTGTCGACACCTATTTCTAGGCCATGACTCGGCGCAGCGAGCGTTCGGTTGGTGGCGATGACAATGCCAAACGCCTCATGAAGCGTGACAGATCCGGTTGTGCGGAAGAGACGCATTTTGGCGGTCAAGTTCACCGCCGGTTCAGCGTGACGGTGGGTCCCTTCGAGCCTTGGTCTCTGCCGCCTGACCGCATGACGGTGACGCGGAAACGGATGCACCTCCCTCGCGCCGCCATGGCGTCTTTTCTAAGGATTGGAGCCTCCAAAGAGCATTGGTCATCGCCTTTTGCCCATGTAACGCAGCGGAGGATGCCACCGCACACGCCCGCAAAAAGACGGAGTGCCGATATTTTTTGACAGAATGTCATTTTTGACGCCTTGTCAAATTTGACGCGGTGTCATAATATCCCGCTATGAGCCAACTTAGCCC
>JBPCVD010000563.1:0-9201 GCA_051010815.1 Rubripirellula sp. | reverse complement strand
GCAGAGAGCCGTGCAGATTGATCCCGCCGTGGCGTGCCGCTTCCAACGCAGGGTTCTTCAGGATTTGCCCATAGTCACAAACGACAAGCAGGTCGGTTTTCTGTTCCGCCACGATGGCCACGGCAGCCTCGTCATTAATACTGTCCGGATCGACCAACGGCAAACCATGGGTTTGGGCCCATTCACGTACGGGAGCCGATGGCGCGCCCTTGCGACTTTTCACCGGTGGCATTGGACGCGTGACGACCAAGGCGATCTGGTGACCCGCTTGCCGAAGCGCGTCAAATGCGGGAACGGCAAAAGGGCCCGTGCCCATCAAGACGAGCCGTTGAGGGCGACTCGATTGCGTTAGGTCGGTTGCAGGTATGGGCTCCTGGTTTGCGGACGACACGTCGGAGGGTTCCTGGGAGTCTGTCATTATGGGTCTCTCGCGTTAGGCGTACTTCTCGTACCATTTGCCCAACCGCGCCACCAGTTCTTCGTCACTGGGGATGCCGCCAGAGCTTTGCTTGGATTTGTGAACCGTTTCCAGTTCGATGAGCGCATCGTCTAGTTCACGTTTTGATTCCTCGGACATGCGATCGAAGAACAGCACACCGTCAAGGTGGTCATTCTCGTGCTGAAGGACACGGGCGAGGAAACCATCGACTTCACGCTCAATCGGGTTGCCCTTCAGGTCATAGGCGCTGAGCCGAATCGATTTGGGGCGTTTCACTTGTCCATACATGCCGGGAAGGCTCAAGCAACCTTCTTGTCCCGATTCATTCCCCTTGGGCATCTGCAGTTCGGGATTCAGCAGCACTAGCTCCTCGCCATCGCCACGTTCACCCGAGGGGTTGGCAACGAACAGACGGACCGGGAGGTCGACTTGGTTCGCGGCCAAGCCGACGCCGTCCGCTTCGTACATCAGATCCAACATTTGAGCGGCCATGTCACGCAATTCTTTGTCGACACGGCGGATTGGCTTACTACGAACGCGGAGCGTCGGATGAGGATAATGGATGATGCTGAGTTGCATGACGAAACTGGGGATCGCGGAACCAATGGAATGCCTCAAGGATGACTCATCGGCAGCGAATTGGGCAGGGGAGAGACCGTTCTTCGTGGGGCCAGGCGAGCGTCATCCTCGAACCCTACCCAGCTCTGGGGAGCTCGGCCGCGTGATCCGTCCGTGGTCCCGATGGAACGGATGCTCCAGGCGGCAAGTGACAAGAACATTGGGCTTCGCCGGCTGAGAAACTGCTTCGACGATCCTCTGACGGAATCCGCGCGGGCGGTGGTGAGCGGTGCTGAGCAGTGGGGCGACAGGGCGATACTTCGGTGAAGACGCCCCGACCCGCTGCCTCATACGCCCGGCGAGGCGATTTCGCATCAACGTTCTCAGACCCCAGAACGCCGCAACTTGTCGATGGCACGTCCCTAGACAGAGCCGCATAATTGCACCACCATTCTCGCATGGTAAACGAATCTGCATATCAGTTGTTTCAGGACAGTGTCGATCGAGCGGCGGCGATGGGGTGCCGAGTCGAATCGGTAGCGGGTGCTCGCGTTTTGGACGCCGGCGTCGGTTGCCGAGGATCGCTTGAAGCGGGAATACGTTTGGGGCGACTCTGCCTCGCAGACTTGGGTGAGATAAAGCTTTGCCCATCGGACTCGGCCACGCTCGTATCATCCAATCGTGTGCATGTTCGAACGGACCAGCCGTTGTTGTCTTGCTTGGGGGCACAGTATGCCGGTTGGCCGGTTCAAACCGACGACTTCTTTGCGATGGGGAGTGGCCCGATGCGACTTTGTCGTGGTCG
Organism: Rubripirellula sp.; assembly: GCA_051010815.1. GTDB lineage: Bacteria > Planctomycetota > Planctomycetia > Pirellulales > Pirellulaceae > Rubripirellula. The sequence continues at coordinate 7,399 of JBPCVD010000563.1, read as the reverse complement.
GGAGGAAGTCTTGAAGGAGTTGGGACTGAGTGAATCTGCTGGACGGGTGGTGGGGGTCTTGGAATCGGACAAATTGCCTTCTGAGTCTGCGGTCAACTTGATCGCGGAGCATTGCGGTGTCACGACCGATGCGGTCTTCCTGGCAGTTGCGCCGAGCACGTGCATTGCCGGAAGCTTGCAAGTGGTGGCTCGAAGCGTGGAAACGGCCATGCATAAATTGCATGAACTGAAGTTCGATGTGACAAAGATCGTTTCAGCAACCGGGGACGCTCCACTTCCGCCGCCCGCGAAGCCGGGAGACATGGTGGGTGGGATCGGCCGCACCAACGACGCGATGTTGTACGGCGCGACCGTCACGTTATGGGCTGACGCCAGTGACGACATGATCGAATCGGTAGCCGGCCAAGTTCCAAGCAGTTCTTCCACCGATCATGGGCGACCGTTTACTGAAATTTTTAAAGACTACGAGTACGACTTTTACAAGGTCGATCCGATGCTATTCAGTCCCGCGGTGGTCACCATCCACAGCCTGCAAAGTGGTCGCAGCTGGACGCAGGGTAAGATCGCGACGGAAGTATTACGCCAGTCTTTCGGCCAGCCATGAGTCGAATTCGTATCTTGTGCTTGGGAGCAGGCGAGGGATGGCATTCGCAGCAACTCACTTCTGCGGCGCAGCAGTTGGACTGCGAGTTGCAGTTTGCGACGTATGAGTCATTGCACGCTTCCGTTGTGTCAGGCCGCTCGCAATTCGTCAGCGAGGTAGGGCCAGTCGATGTTTTTGACGCGGTGCTGACACGAACGATGCCTGCCGGCACGCTAGAACAGGTGACTTTTCGATTGGCGATATTGCATGCGATTGACGCGGCAGGCTCGATTCCCGTTATCAATCCTCCCCGCTCTCTCGAAATCGCGATCGACAAATTCGCGACGCTGCACCTGGTTTCGGAGCTCGGGTACCCTGTCCCGGAAACCGCCATCGCGCAAGATCGAAGCCAAGCCGTTGAGGCATTTGATCGACTTGGCGGGGATTGCGTCGTGAAGCCGATTTTTGGTGGCGAGGGACGTGGCGTGATGCGTGTCCGGGATGCTGAATTGGCTTGGACAACGTTTTCCACGCTCGAGAATTTGGGGGCCATTTGTTACGTCCAGCGATTTGTTGCGCCAGGTGGGTGTGACACTCGACTGCTGGTCATTGGCGATCAAGTGCATGGCATCCGCAGACGCAACTCGGTTGACTTCCGCACCAATGTGTCGAGCGGCGCGCGGTGCGAGCGAATCGAAGTCAGCGAATCTCAGGCGGCCATGTCGCGGCGGATTTGCGAGGCGATTGGGCTGCGATTTGCGTCGGTCGATATACTCGATTCCGAGGATGGAGAGCCGCGAATCCTGGAGGTTAACGCGATCCCAGGTTGGAAGGGTGCGCAGGGGGTCGCGGCGCGGCCGATTGCGGAGGAAATCGTCGGGCTCGTTCGCGAGGAAGTAACCGCAATGAAGGGAGTGAGTTGCTGATGAACGAAAGAGTCAAGCAGGGTGAAGGGGAATGCTCCGAAGACCAAACCAACGAATCGAAACCAAAGACTCCGATCGATGGAAATGTGGCCGCGCGGTTGCGTATCGTGGCTTCGTTGGCGCCGGGAGCCATCGCGATCGCGGAGCCAGACGGCCCACCGCAGTCCGATGGATTGCGTAGCTATGCCTTGACGACGTTCGGTAGCTTGGACCAGCGGAGTGATGACATTGCTCGAGGGCTGATCGCTTGGGGCGTGAAGCCGGGAATGAGGATGGCGATGCTCGTTCCGTTTGGCGCTTCCTTCATCGAATTGGTCTTCGCCTTGATGAAGGCTGGCGTCGTCACAGTGTTGGTTGATCCCGGGATGGGGCGAAAGCACTTGGTACGTTGCCTGAGTGAGTCGGCTCCTGACGGATTCATGGGGATCCCCAAAGCCCAAGCGATTCGTTCTGTCTTGCGTCGACGTTTTCCGACGGCGAAGTGGAATGTGACGGTCGGTCGGAAATGGTTTTGGGGCGGGAAAACGCTCGAGCAGATCGCGAGGAGTGGCGCCGAGCGGAAGTCGAGTATCGAATTTCCCCGCGTCGAACGCTCCGACGATGCCGCGATCATTTTTACGACCGGAAGTACCGGGCCGCCAAAGGGTGTGCTTTACACTCACGGAACCTTTCATGCGCAAATCGATCGAATTCGGGAGCGCTACGACATCCATCGTGGTTCACGCGACTTAGCATGTTTTCCACTGTTCGGGCTTTTTGACGCCGTCATGGGCGTCACGACGATCATTCCCGACATGGACCCAACGCGTCCGGCAGAGGTCGACCCAAAGCGTTTGATAGAAGCGGCCACACAGTGGGAAGTCGACCAGGCATTCGGCTCGCCTGCGTTGTGGAATACGGTGGTCCGTTGGGCGGAGGCGAATCAGGTGGTTCGACCATTTCCGACCCTCAAACGCGTGCTGTCCGCCGGTGCACCCGTTCCGGCCGCGACCTTGGTCAAGTTGCGAGAGTTGGTCGACCCCGAAGCCAATATCATGACGCCCTACGGCGCGACGGAAGCTTTGCCAATTGCATCGATCGAGTCACGCGAGATCATTGCCGAAACGGGACCGGCGGCCACAAAGGGAAAGGGAGTCTGTGTCGGGACGCGATTTGATGACGTGGAATGGCGCGTGATCGAGATCGACGATGGGCCAATCGAACAGATCGACAGTACGCGTGAAGTCGAGCGAGGAAAGATCGGAGAGCTGATGGTTGCGGGGCCCATGGTGACGCGCAAGTACGTCGTCCGCTCGGATCAGAATTCCCTCCACAAAGTATCCGATGGCGATCGCGTCTGGCATCGCATGGGCGATGTTGGGTACTTGGACGCCCGCGATCGATTTTGGTTTTGCGGCAGGAAGACACACCGCGTTACCGTTGGAAATCGGATGCTCTTCACCGTGCCTTGCGAGGCGATCTTCAATGCGCACCCTTCGATCTACCGTTCGGCGCTCGTGCCACGCGGCGAAAGACCTCATCAGACGCCCGTCATGATGGTGGAACCCTATGCAGAGAAAATGCCTTCGTCGCAGTCAGGCCGGGACGCTTTGCGACAGGAGCTACTTGAACTCGCGTCGCGCAACCCGCTGACACGTCGGATCGAAGAAGTCATCGTCCGCACGGAGCCGCTACCAGTGGACATTCGTCACAACAGCAAAATCTTTCGCGAGCAATTGGCTGCGGAGATCGCTTGAGATTCAATACCGCGATTCGGTTGTTGAATCAAACTTCGGCCTCCTGTGATTGGACTGTGCCGTAAAAGTGCTGGCAGATCATTTTTAGATGAAACGGTAGCCATTGGTGGCAGGTGTAGACGCCATGGCCGAAGAGCTTGTGATTGAGTTGCTCGTCGGTTTTTGGGTAGTCGATCAAGAGCGTTTTTCCGTCAGCAGATTCGCGCCGTCCCTGTTTCAGTTTCTTCCATACGTCGCGACGTCGTGCGGTCGACTCGAACAGCCATCCCATGCGTCGTTCGACGATCCAATCTCGCCAGGCAAAGATGGGCGGAAGGAAATCGGTACCGGCGACGCCCAGGTGCTGGATATAGTCACCACCGGCCGCCGTGGTCGCGTCCTGAACCGACTGTGGAATCACCGCTCGATTGGGCGCCTCCGCTACCGAAGGGCGATGTTGAATGAAATGCAGAGTCTTCGCGCAAACGTCCTGATTCCATCGGTACCGCAGTGGGGTGCCAAACGTCGCGACGTCGATCGGAGGGCATTGAAACGTTGGATCCAGGAGTCGTTCCCGCACTTCGTCCCAGAAAGCCAGGTCGACCTTGCTGCGAAGCACACTGTGGTAATGCATGCGAGTGGCTTCGAAGAACTCCCGCTTGAGCTCACTCGAGGCTCCGACGATTAGCGACAGCATCGCCATCAGGTTGCCGCCGTGACTATGTGCCAGAACAAGAATGCGCCCATCGACCGGCTTGGAGGCGATCTGGTTCAGCAGCGTGAGTGCTCCGTCACAGCGTCCAAGATGGTGATTTTCGCCGGACCACCCAAATCGTTCCACCTGGATTGGGTCGGTCTCTTCAGGATTGATGAGGTCGGCAAAAAGTTTTGAATAGTCGGTCGTATAGTTGCCGATCTCGCCCGCCAGTTCGTCGACCCAAGACTTGCCGAACTCCTTCAAGCGGCGTGCCGAGACGGGGGAGAATCGAGCCACCTCGCGAACAATACCGGCGATGTCGTTTCCGGCGAAAGTCCCGTGCACCAAGTAAATTCGCTTCACGCCTGCATCACGAAGCAAATGGCTGGCATCCGAAACATCTTGGGGTTTGGGGGCTTCGGTTGGCTGCGCCGCGGCAGGCGGGATCAGGCAGACCTGCCCTCGCGACTCGTCGTCGGCGAACGTGTGGTGGGGGAAGCGGAAAGTCGGGTTCGTCGCGTAGCGGGCCATGGGCTGAGATTGTGTCTCGAGAGTGGCTCGGCAAGAGTCGTCAATGCGACGATTCGGGTGGGTTTGATGTATACTCCACGTTCACATCCTGTACCACCATTCTGGGACTTTGCAGTCCAAAGAGGAATCATAATGAAGAGACGACAGTTCATTGGTGCCGGCGCGGCATTGTCTCTCGCAGTTACACAACCACGGCTTCTATTTGCTTTGGATGACGACAATCGATACAGAAACGAGATTGGCATCCAGTTGTATACGTTGAGGAACGAGATCAACTCGGATGTGAAGAGTACGATTCAGGCAGTCGCCGACGCAGGCTACAAGCAGGTTGAGCCCTACGGTTTTCCGGATGCGAAACCGATGATGCAGGCCGCGAAAGACTGTGGACTCGACATTCGGTCGTCGCATTTTGCGTGGGATTCGGTTGTGAATCCGAACGACAAGGGAGTGGCGCCGTTTGCGACGATTCTGGATTCCGCTCACGATGCGGGGTTAACACATCTCGTGATCCCGTACCTGCAAGATCGGAATCGTAAGACGCTCGACGACTATCGTCAGTTGTGCGAACGCTGCAATCGTGCTGCCGAGCAAGCCAAAGATGCGGGCATCCAGCTTGCGTACCACAACCACGCCTTCGAGTTTGAGCCCAAGGAAGATGGCAAGACTGGTTACGAAGTGATGGTCGAGGAATTTTCACCCGACATGAAGTTTGAGGTGGACGTGTTTTGGGTACAGGTCGGAGGAAAAGATCCCGTCGAACTCATTCGATCGCTGAAGGGGCGAGTTTCCCAACTGCACCTGAAAGATTTGAATAAGAGTGTGCAGACTCCGAACTATGGATCGATTCCAAAGGAAGCCTTTGAGGAGCTTGGAGATGGCGTCATCCCAATGGAGCCGATCATTGAGGTTGCGGCCGAAGCGGATGTAGACATCTGTCATGTCGAGCAGGACCATTCGACCGATCCGCTTCAAAGCATCCGCCAAAGCATGAAGCATTTGAAAACGCTTTAACGTGTAGGAAGGACGAGTTGTGTTACTTCAGGTTTGTTACTCAAGAATGGTGAAAGGGTGCGTTCATGAGAACTCATTGGTTTTTCGCAGGGCTGATCGCCGGCTTGGCGAGTCTGGGAGGCTCTACCGTGCATGCTGAACTTGCCGTTGGAGATGACGTGCCAGCATTCAAGTTGGCTGGTAGTGATGGGAACACGTACACCGCAGAACAGTTCAAGGGGAAAAAGGCGATCGTGATCGCTTGGTACCCGAAAGCTTTTACCGGTGGCTGAACGAAAGAATGCAAGTCGCTCCGTGAGAGCGGCGATCTGATTCGTAGTTTCGACGTTGCCTACTTCACTGCAAGTGTGGACGACGCGCAAAAGAACAAGGACTTTGCGGAAAGCCTCGATCTGGATTATCCGATCCTGAGCGATCCTAGCAAAGAATTTGCCGAGGCACTTGGTTGCCTGAGTTCGCGAGGTTTCTCCAATCGCTGGACGTATTACATCGGCAAGGACGGCAAGATTCTCTACATCGACAAGGCCGTCAAAGCTGGCGATCACGGAAAAGCGATCGCGGATAAGTTGAAGGAATTGGGTGTCGACGAAAAGTAAGTCGGTGTCGCGAACACGGTGGGACGAACGGCGGTCGATACGTGCGTGTCGGACCGCCGTTGTCTTTTGATGGCCGCAAATTTTCGGTTTCCGGAGTCAATCACATGCTCTTTATCCGCACGTCGATTCTATTTAGCAGCATTGCCTGGAGCGTGAGTCTTTCGGGACAAGGTGTGACTTCGCAGTCGAGCGATTCCGCGGCCAATCCAACGATTGCCCAAGATTCAACGATCACGCCCAGTCCAACAATCGCGCCCAGTCCAACAATCGCGCTCAGTCCAACGATCGCGCCCAGTCCAACGATCGCGCCCAGTCCAACGATCGCCCATGCGCACAACGACTACGAACATGACCGACCACTGCTGGATGCGCTATCGCATGGCTTCCGCAGCGTGGAAGCGGATGTGTATTTGGTAAACGGGCAATTGCTGGTCGCGCATGATCAGCCAGACGTTGATCCAAACCGAACCCTTCAGTCGCTTTACTTGGAGCCACTGCGTCGCCAAATCCGTGATCCATCTTCGGCGATTCAAGAGAGCGATGACTTCTGGTTGCTGATCGACGTCAAGTCGGAAGCAGAGCCAACGTTTGACGCGATCGAAAAAGTGCTCGCGCAATTCGAGGACGTCGTCACCAATGGGCGCGATGGGGAGGCAGGCGGTGGGCCGGTTCGAGTCGTGATCAGCGGGAATCGAGCGAAGCAAGCGATCTGTGATTCCGAACGCAAGTTGGCTGGGTTGGATGGACGATTGGCGGACATTGAGTCGGAGCTCACACCGTCTGAGATGCCATGGCTTAGTGATAATTGGCGACTGCATTTCGAGTGGCGAGGCGAGGGAAGTTTTCCGGAGGACCAGCGACGCCACTTACTTGAGCTGGTCAAGCAAACGCACGATTCAGGACGCTTGTTGCGGCTGTGGGCGACACCAGATTCGCCTGCCGTTTGGAACGAGTTGATCAACGCAGGCGTCGACCTGGTCAACGCGGACGATCTCGCCGGGTTGCAGTCGCATTTGGAGTTGCAACAGCGAAACGCGAGCCCTAGACAGCGCTGAGAAATCCGACGATCGCTGATCGTACTTGGCTGCATCGGTATCGTTACAATCAAAGCCCCTAAGGCATTGATCGCATGCGCTCGGTTCACAATGCGTGTATTCTCCCTCCTAACTCCCCATCAATTATGTCCTGCGAAGCATCTCCTCGCGATCGTGAATCAACGGATCGTACCTCGCTGAGTCGCCGCTCGTGCTTGCAGTCGTCGTTTGCGGCTGGCGGAGTGCTGACGGCTAGTTTGTCCACTCGTGCGTTCGCAGCCGGGTCGGACGAAGTTAAGGTGGGTT
>JBPCVD010000562.1:0-6986 GCA_051010815.1 Rubripirellula sp. | reverse complement strand
GTTCCGTGCATTGGAAAAGACACTGACGTCGGACTCCGCATGCCACGGGGGCATGCGTCCTTGTTCGATCACCTCAAGCGACATGTCCGCCCAGCCGACCACTTCGTCATAGTCTTCCAACGCAAATGGTCCAATCTCACCCTCGCGATGACACTCGATGCAGTTGCGTCGAAGTACTCGAATGACTTGATTGCAAAAGGTCACTTCAGAGTTGGCAGTCGCCGTTCGGGGCAAAGCGATCAGGCAACCAACCGCTGTAGTACGCGGCTGCTTCACAGTTTTACCCGACACCAAGTCGTCGATCGCATTTCGTAAATCGAACTGCGACGACTTGGGTTTGACGATACCCGGCTCGTACTGGTCATCAATGCGACCTTGGTATCGAATCTGCCCTGATCGATCCAAGACAAAGACCTCAGGCGTTCGCGTGGCGCCGAAATTCAGGGCAGACGTGCGGTCGTAGTCCTTGGCCAAAGGGAAGCTGATACCGAAGTCCTTGCCGTACTTCTGAAGCTCCTCCATCGAGTCTTGGACATTGCTATTGATACCCACGAATTGAACGCCTTGCTTCGAATAGGTATCCGCCAGTTGCTGGAGTCGGGGTCCATAAAGTTTGGCGAGCGGGCATTCGGTGCCCAAGAAACAGACGACGGTCAACTTGATGGAAGGATCTTTCGACAAGCTCACTGTGTTTCCATCAACCGTTGGCAGTGAAAAGTCGGCGATCCCTTTCGGCAAGGAAAGGTTCTTGGTGTCGTCTGATGAGGCATCGGCCGATTCGTTTGCATGGAGCCGGCATTGAGTTGCTACCCCAAGGGTCAAGCAAAGAGCAAGCGAGCGCAAAAAGGTGGAAACCATGCGAATGTCCGAATTCACGAAGTGGGGTATCATTCTGGCTGGTGTTTGGATTTTAGCTTCGATAAGGGCAAGGGCCGTGACGGAAAGCAAAGAGATTGGTACAGGAGATCAAAAGTCGGGTTCCTCGTCATCCCCGTCTCGGCGACGCTTCCTGCAGCAGGCGGGGGTTGTCACGGGGGCCCTGGGGGCGTTGACGACGCAAATCCAACCGGTTCACGCGGCTTCGGACAACACGATTCGTGTTGGACTGATCGGATGTGGCGGCCGTGGGACGGGAGCCGCCGTTAACGCCATGAATGCGGATCCTTCGGTCCGAATTGTCGCCTTGGCCGATTTGTTCGGCGAATCGATGCGAAATTGCCGGCAATCACTTGGCAAACGGTATCCCGAGCAGTTCTTGGTGACGGACGAGGAGTGCTTTGAAGGCTTCGATGGCTACAAGGATCTATTGGCATCGGAAGTTGATGTCGTCTTGCTGGCCTCGCCTCCGCACTATCGCCCCGATCACATCGAGGCGGCCGTTGAAGCCGGCAAAGAAATTTTTTGTGAGAAACCTGTTGCGACGGACGCTGTTGGCGTTCGTCGTGTGGAGGAGGCCTGCAAATTGGCCGACCAAAAAGGGCTGAATGTTGTCAGCGGACTTTGTTGGCGCTACGACGAAGGGTTGAAACAGACCATTGACCAAATCATGGATGGTGCGATCGGGACCGTCGTCTCGGCGCAGGCAAATTACTTGACCAACCCCGTGTGGGTTCGACCGCGTCGAGATGGCGAAAGCGAAATGGAGTATCAGTGCCGCAACTGGTATTACTTCAATTGGTTGTCGGGTGATCACATCGTCGAGCAATTCATTCACAGTCTCGACAAGGCTTTGTGGTTACACGAGGACGTTCCACCCGTAAGAGCTTATGGCCTTGGGGGGCGGCAATGCCGCAGTGACCTGACGCAAGGCGACATCTACGACCACTTTTCGGTCGTCTATGAATGGGCCAATGGAACGCGAACCTATGCTCACACGCGACAGATTCCCGGTTGCTTCAACGAAACGGAAGACTTCGTGTTTGGAACGGATGGCCGAGCAACACTGATCAAGCATCAAATTGACGGTCTCAAGCCTTGGAAGTTTCGCGGCGAGAAAGTGCAGATGCACCAAGCGGAGCAGAACGAATTCTTCAAAGCGATTCGGGGAAAACGACCACGGATCAACAACGGGGAGTACATGTGCCGAAGCACGTTGTTGGCGATCTTGGGACGCGAAGTGTGCTACAGCGGACGCAGCATGAAGTATGACGAGATTGCCAACAGTCCTCAGGACTTACGTCCGGACGCCTACGCATGGGGCGACGCGCCACAGGTGGAAGTGCCGCGACCAGGCGATTATCGCCATCCTTAGCATCCCGCGTTGAACGCTGGGCGTCTCCGATACAACATGCCACGCACATTGGATGAACCTCCTGAGCCGCTTGGAAAGCGTTGTGGGAGATTTGCGTCCAAGCGTCGCTTGCCTGCTTATTTGGGATGATGCCTTGAGGTGATGTCGATCATCGTGTCGTGAAGTCGACTGTTGGTCGCAACTAAACTTGACGGTTCGAGCGGCAGCGGGGCTCCCTTACCATTGGTGACCCGGCCGCCCGCTTCTTCGACGAAGAGCCGACCCGCAGCGAAGTCCCAAGGCGAGAGCTTGTATTCGAAGAACGCGCCAAAGTGACCGCATCCGACCATGCAAAGATCGAGTGCAGCGGTACCAAACCTGCGGATACCATGAATGTCGCGTCCAAAGCACTCTTCAACTGCCGCCAATGTGCAACGCATCATGTCGCCCCGATCGTAATAGAATCCGCATCCGATCAGCGTATGCGCCAACGTGGGTGAATCGCAAACAGTAACGCGTTCGCCGTTACGAAAAGCACCTCCGCCGGCAACGGCAGTGAATAGCTCGTCTCGCGCTGGGTTGAAAACAACGCCAACGGTTGGACGTCCCAGGTGGTAATGCGCGATCGAGACGGCAAAGTGTGGGACCTGATGCGCGTAGTTGTTCGTGCCATCGAGAGGGTCGATGATCCAAAGATGTTCGGCATCGACGTTACCGTCCAGGTCTTCCTCACCGAGCAGTTCGTGCTCAGGAAACAGATGACTGAGATGCTTTCCAATCGCCTTTTCGCTCTCCAAGTCCGCATCGCTTACTAAGTCGTAAGTCTTGCCTCCGTCTGCAGACTTGTCCCGCATTTCAACCCCGTCGCGCAGATAACGCAGCAAAATATCACCGCCGAGACGTGCGGCGTCGATCGCAGCATGCAGCAATTTGTCAGTGTCGTTCACAGAATTGTTGTTGTAGGGAGAACTCGGATTTCACAATGCAAGCGAAGCCGTTCACTTGCCACCGTACCAAACACCGCGTAGCCAATTGTGGCGATGCAACTGTTCGATCAAACCGTCTGGCAGATCACGCAGCTGGGCCGTTCGTGTATTCATCTCGGCTTGCTGTTGGTTGCGCATTCCCGCGATGACCGTGCTCACTTCTGGTCGGGCCAAGACGAACTTCAGGGCGACATCGGCGAGTGAATACTGTTCTTCCAAGCCAAACTGCGCCAAGTCCTCGCGAATCGCCTCCACACGATCGACCACACGTGCCATCCGATCGCCCGCGAAGTATTGGCTTCGGAAGTCATCAGTTGGGAATTGATGGTCGGCCACGTACTTGCCCGGCAAAGCGCCTTCGTCGAGCGCGACGCGAACGATGACGCCCGTTCCCGTTTCGGCAGCCACGGGAAGAAGCTGCGCTACGGGTTCCTGGTGGAATAGGTTGAAGATGATTTGGACGACGTCCACCAGGCCGTCACGCATCAGTTGGATCACGCAAGATTGGTCCTGTTCGGGAGTGCTAACCCCGATCAAGTGAATCTTGCCTTCTTCGCGCAGCTGCCGAAGCACCAGCAGTGGTTGAGGGTCATCATTCCAGGCGCGCGTCCAAGTATGGAGCTGCAGCAGATCGATGCGTTCGGTTTGCAGATTCTTCAAACGCTGATGAACATTGTCTCGTAGGTAAGCGGCCGAGTATCGGTCCTGCCACCGGCAGTACGGGCTGGGAGGCCAGGGGCCGGCATCTGGGGGCGTCTTGGTGGCGACGAAGATGTCTTCTTCTCGATCTCGCAGCACGTCCGCGATGATCTTTTCACTGCGTCCATCGCCGTAGCCCTGAGCTGTATCGATGAAGTTGACCCCAGCGTCAATCGCGGCGTGCAGGGCGGCGATCGAATCGGAGTCCTCCTGAGACCCCCAACCTCCACCAATCGCCCAGGCGCCAAACCCAATCTCTGATACTTGCGGCCCATGTGCGGAAAGTTGACGGGTTTGCATTTGAAGGACGTTTTGAGCGGGGTGGATGGATAGTCAGTGGCAAATTGTGCGGATTAGCGAACGCGTTCGTAGGGGGCTTGCCAAACTTCCCAGGTTTACTGGTCTCACACTACGAACAACTCAACTCTCGCGGGCAGTGAATCCGAATAACCACCCAAGGATAATTCATCCCATTAAGCGGAACGTTCCGGTCTGTCGGAACCCTGTCGGTCCTCTCAAGTTGGATTGGTATCGGTGCCAAAATTTCCTCCGATTCCTCGATTGTCGATCTTGGTTCCTATTGGACGAGATCTCGCTGCGTTTGAAAGCACACTCATCAGTGTGCTGGAAAATCAGGCGAGCGATTGCGAGGTGCTCGTTTGTCACGATGGGCAGTATGACGATCCATTCGAATTGTGCGATGAAGTGCGATTTGTGGTGGCTGAGTCGTCGAATCTGATCAGTCTGGTTTCGGCTGGTGCATCGCAAGCCCGTGGACGCTTCGTCCACATCATTGCGGATGGCGTCCAAGCGACCCGAGGATGGACTGACGAGGCCCTGGAGAAGTTCGAACACTTTGACTGTGGCTCGATTTCCCCGGTGATTCGAAACGCAGATGGCGAGATCGTTTCGGCCGGTTGGATCGATGGCGCTGATCGCTTGTGTAAGAATGCGAGCCAAGGCCGTCGCGATGTCGACCCCAAGGCGTCCAAACAGATCGGTGCCCACCTGCAGGCCTCGTTTTGGCGACGAGAGCTGCTCCGCTCGTTGAGCGAAGCATTCACAAGTCGTCAAAGCGTCGAGTCAACTTACGCGTACGAGCATCTGTCGCGACAAGCAGGTTGGCGATGCGTGTTAGCGGACCAGTCCGAGGTACAGATCAGCGGTGGTGCTTTGCCCTGGGATCAGACCTCAACGGGACGGGGCAAACGAACTCAAGCAATCCGCAACGAGTTTTCACGCAGCGGTGGTTGGGCAGGATCTTTAACAGCAGCAGGCTGGGCAATGCTCGCAAGCGTTCTTCGGCCCAGCGGAATTGCCGAAGCGATCGGCAGAGGGTTCGCTCCCCTGGCGGCCAAACAGATCTCGCGAAACTTGCATCGCGATCAGGTTGCCCTGTGCGACGATCGTGAGATGATCGTCAGCATGCCAAGACGTGACGTGTCAGTTCAAAAGCAGACACGGCGAGCCGCTTAGAAACGGCTTCAAACGCCAAGGCGGCTGCGAGTTTGACTCGGCAGCCGTCCGGAATCACGGCGCGATTCTAAAGTGTGGTCACTTCGTCGAAAACGAAGCTTCCCTAACTTAAGCGAGCCGAATGTCGTCGGCTGGCATCACCATCGCGTTCGGATTGGCAGTGTTGGTCCGATAGAAATCGGGAGCCCAACGGTTCAGCTCAATCCACATCGCGATGACCGCGATCAGCATGAATAACATGCTTAGCAAGAGCATCACCGTGTAAACACTTGGTGGTTGCTTGTTGTTTGACGGTTCAATCGAGGGTTGTGTCGACACGATCGCCCTCCTGTAGGATGCCTTCGCTGTAGTCTTTCAAAATTTCCGCGACCGCTCGGTCGGGCTCCGTGTTGCGTACTTTCAGTTTTCCAACGTAGCGACCCTGGCGGGTCACCTCTAGGAAGTGGCCTTGACGCAGGCCCTCATCTGATCCGATCGAGATCAGCACCAAGTGGCTGGGACGATCAATCAACAGAATGTTGCCGTTGCGTTCTGGCGGAGCACCATCAAGTGGCTCGTTGATGTCGATGCCTTTCGCGGCGATGACTTCTTCGAACCGAGTCGCGTCTTCCATCAACTGGCGGTTCCGCTCTTCAAGTTGCTGCTTGAAACCACGCAGCTTGTTCATTTGATCGGTTAGCTCAAGCGTTTGCGTGAACAACAGGTCGCGGTCTTGTTGTTCGGTTCGCACGGACGTCCGCAGGCGAGCATTCTCGGCAGTCAGTCGCTCGAGCTCTTGCGTTCGGCTCAGGTCCGTCTGGCTGAGCACGGTGACAGTACCGCCCAGGCGTTCTACTTCGCTCTCACTGTTTGTGAGGTCGGTCCGCAGCTGACCCAATTGTGTCTGCAAGGCAGCCAACGCGGTCTTGCGGGCAACCTGTTCGCGTTCAAGCGATGCCAGGGTCCGCTGCTGAGCATCGCGTAACTGCTCATTTGTACGAGTGGTGGATTCAATTTGAGCTTTCAGGCCGGGTTGACCGTTGACGCCGGTCAGAACCACATCACGCCAGTTCCGGTGTGAGGCATTGACCGCCAACGCCAGCACCATAAACACGGCGCTGAGAATCAGGATGACGGCAGTGAAAGACTTCCCAAGTAGAGTCATTGGTGTTTCCGTGAACGACGAGACCGACGAGGTGACGCGGGGTCAGCCCTCATAATCGTATCGATGCGAGGGATGGCCGTGGCATGCGACAGCGTCGCGACAAGAATCTTGCCCAAATTGACCACGTCCTCCGAAGTATAGTTACGCTGTAAAAAGAGTGTCAACGAAATCGCCGCGAAATGGGGCAATCCTGCCGCCCGAAACGTCCCACGTCCGGTTGTGCGGAATTGGCCAATCACGCCGCTGTCCCCTCCGATTTGGGGTAACGCTACAGCATCCTCTGCCGTGCGGGAATAATAGTTTGGTTTGAATCGGGCTCCCGATGCCGCTGATTCAACCTGATGCGGGTCCGCAGTGCGTGTCGGAAGGTGAGCTGACCGTGTGGGTCTCTACTCCGAACACCAGGTTCAACCGCTCCATGGCACGAACGCAGAATCGCATCCCCTTCTGC